>JBFMDF010000001.1:0-30057 GCA_040753935.1 Bacteroidota bacterium
ATGAACGCATTAATCCGTAAACTCGACGACAGGTTAAGGTCTACTCCACCTAAAAGAGAATATGCGGTTGTCCCCCCTTCATAGGCAATTTTTTCTAAATAACTCACTGAGTCAATATCATTATTATAATACACGTTTCCGGAAATAGAATATTGCCCTATTCCCCAACCGATGAAATAATGAAATATCTCTCCTTCTTCTGTATTGAATTGATACACAAACGAAAATGATATTGCCTTACATTCGTTGACATCATCATTCTTATTTGCGGTTTCTATTAAAAATGACAATGATTTTGAAATGTTGACACGAAACGTATACCAAGGAATTGATCTGATGGTAAACTCAGGTGAAAGACGGGAGATACGGTTTGTAGAATTTCTGTACCTGTTTTCAATGGCATTAAACGCTGCGTCCAGTCCGCTAAGGTCTGGTGAAAATGTTGATATTCCATACCCAAAACTTGACTTGGGGTATGCATCAACTTCTTCGATCTCCTTTCCTGACTCGTATTTTTCAGCAAGAGGAAGAATATCGGGGTCTTTGGGAGAAACGTACGTTTCATTGATCGAATAAATATTCCTCTTCACATTAGATTTTTTACCTGAAACAGAAATACCATCATTATGCTGTGCTGTTTTCATAGGTGTGTTTTTACGATAATATTCCATATCGGGTTGTATAACTTCCCCATTTATGGTTTCCAATTGTGCAGGGTCATCACCTATGGTATATTTGCCTGTTACCAAATCTTCATAATGATTAATTTTTTCCGCCAAGACGTGCATAAGAATTTTTATGTAAAAAAGCACCGTGTCTTGTGTTCCACTTTTGGTATTGTATGTAACGTTACAAAAGAACGTGCTGTCGGAAGAAATGTAAAACACGGCACTGGTGAAATTTTTAATACTTCGGAACATTCCGAATTGTTTTCTTTCCTCAGCATCAATCACAGCCCCTACGCGTGGGCTGATAATGACAATCGTTGCACTGTCTTGATTTTGAGTGCGTGCAAGTTGAGATACAAAAGCAACACACATCAGGCAGCAGATAAATATTCTGGGCTGCATACATTCCCTGTGTTTGATGATACTATTTTACCAGGATCATTTTTCTTGTTGCCGTAAATCCGTCCACTTCAAGTTTGTAAAAATATATTCCTGACGCGACATCTTTTGCATTCCATACTATTTCTTTTTGACCAGCAGAGAGTTCCCCGCTGATCAACGTCGCAATCTCCTGCCCTAATACATTATAAACCTTCAATGTCACCAATCCCGTCACCGGAACAGCAAACCGTATTGTTGTTGCCGGGTTGAACGGATTCGGATAATTCTGTTCCAACCGAAATTCGGTAGGAGGGGCTGGATTCTTTTCTTCCTTCACCGGACTCACCACACTGTTACGCCGCTGGGGATAAATTGTATCCCGCTGCATAACATAGGCAACCAACGTTTGAAATTCTGTCGAATCATTATAGATAACCAAATCAGAGTATGGAATTTCCAGTTGATCCATTACCAACGGTGTAAATTCGTTGGAGACAACCGTATATTCTTTCATCAGATCAAGAGGTTGACCGCCGATGAGCACTTCCGTCACACGCGAGCCCGCAGGGTTGTTAGGATTATATGTGTATGTTAATCCACTCGCCTGGATTAAAAATTCGTCGTCTGCTTCTATTGAAGAAAGCCCGAATTCAAGACCGTACATCAGTGCCATTCCGCTCATTTTAAATGTTGCCATTCTGAATCCGAGATAATTATGTTCGTTAAAACCGTATCCAACCACGCGAAAAAGATCTGCCGCAACAATTGCACCCTTATACAACGGCTGCGCGGTTGAACCTCCCGCCTCTATGGCAATGTCCGTCTTGAATATTTCACGGTATGCGTCGGTCACCAAATTGCCGATCGGTGTATCCTTTGGACCGTTGCCGGTTAAATTAGTTGCGACTTCATCAAATTGTTCTGCGGCATACCCAATAGGGTTGCTATAGAGAGGTCCGAAAATTCCTTCGACTGAATTTTTCATTACGTCAATCATCATGGCAGTCTGCACATCTTCGGCAATTGTTGAATCCACCTGAATCAGTTCATACCCGGCAAGGCGGACAGTATTTGATTCCTTAATCACCGTTATTTTTCCAAGTTGCAGGTAGAATCCATCGGTCTGAACTACGTACGTTGTATCGCCGGAAATATTAGAAATCGGTACCGGCTGTTCAAATTTTTTATGATCATGCCCACCAATGATAAGATGTATTCCGGGAACGTATGCCGCGACTGCCTGATCAATACCGAATCCGAGGTGCGACAAACAAATTATCAGATCGCATCCTTGCGAAGAGAGCGTATCAACCATAGCCGCCGCTGTTTCAAGAATAAGGGTATCAACAACTGCCGGCGCAGGATTTGAAAGAAGATTCGTCGAAGGAGTCAGCAATCCGAAGATACCAACCGTGATGGTGCCGTACTGTTTGACGAGGTACGGTTGAATGTACTGTTTGAGCGGCTGCACATCCGGCGCATCGAGAATGAGATTCGCAGAAAGAAGAGGAAAGCGCGCAGATTGGAAAACGGTATCACAGGCGTGATACAACATTCCGGGACCGAGATCGAACTCATGGTTGCCGATTGCCATCGCATCAATTCCCATGGAAAGGAGCACGCTGAGTTCTCCTGCACCCACGGTTCCATTGAATACCGGATCACCGATGAATGAATCTCCGGCGTGCAGTGTCAGCACGTTTGCGGATTGCATGCGTGTTTGATTGATCAGCGTTGCAGCGCGCGCCGCGCCACCAAGTGTTCCTTTCATCTGATCATCTTTTGGTCCGATCGGAAGTATATTGGAATGTGTATCGTTCAAATGAAGGATCACCAATGTATCGGCAGCCGCGGTTGCTTTGGTGAATCCGATAACGACTGCCGACACGAGTGTAAGAATAGATTGAATAGTTTTCATGACAATTCCTCTGTTTTTTTGTCCCGCATGATGTTATTCTTTTGACGGTTTGTTAATCGAGTATCCGAAGACAAATGATAATCGGTTGCCGTCGGGATTTGTTGCCATCACAATGTTCAATGGAATGTTCACTCCGCCGTAGTCAAGCACATAACCGACCGCAACAACTAATGCGGTTGAAATCTTCGTCGGCGTAACGATGGCGTTCGGACCCATGCCGAATTCAAATCCGCTGGGAAGACGAATACCCATCACCAATGATGCACTGGGAATTAATGTTCCGTATTCAACTCCTGCGACGAGCGGTACAAATTGAATGACGAATGATGGGCGCTCTCCTTCCGGCTGCACCTGATACTCAAAGTGCCATCCGAACTGACTGATGAACCGGCCGATGCTTTTTTGTTTTAAGTCGTACACCAATTTGCCCTCACCAATAACAGAGGTAATTCCTAATCTTGGGCCGCCAAGATTATTCTCGCCGAACTTTAATTCTTTCAAAAAGCCGGCAGACGTTTGGCTGTAGGTACATGTAACCGCTGTTACCAAAGCCACTGCGAGTATTGCCGATATTTTTTTCATGATATCCTCCTATGGTGATTTTTGTAAAAGTTGTTTTTTTGTCTTTCTCCACAGCTAACTTACCCGCAACCAACAAGAGAGTTGTCATAGAATTGTCAAATGGCCGTCAAAGTTTTGTGGAAATTGAGGAAAGAAATATTCCTTGAAAGTGAACGTCTGGGGCTGTATTTTGCACACGCACAACCGAAGGGTGGGGTATGAGGAACCAAAAATCTTCTCGCATGATCGGGTATTTCTATCTCCTTGCCGATTTGCTGATTCTTATTGTTTGCCTGCAGCATATCCCATCGATTGCTCAGCGTGCACATTTCCCAATGTCTATCGTTTCACAGGGGGAAACTGTTACCGTCAAGGAAATCATCTCTGCGCATCATGCTCAACATCTCTCAGTCGGTGACACTGTGCTTTCGGTGAGCGGACTTCAACCACGAAATATTTTTGAACTGCAATTCATTGCCGATACAAAAAAGAAAAACGACACCATCTCGGTTGCGGTCAGCCGAAGAGGTGAAATATTTCAAACAGCCGTAGTATTACTTCCCTACTACACCACAATACGCTTTATTCTGATTACATTTTTTGTCGGCATTGTTATGTTTATGTTGAGCGGATTGCTGATCTTCTCTATCCCTCACGAGCCACTTGTACATTATCTTCATAACATTATTGTTTCATTGAGCGCAGCGTTGATGTTAACGTGGGGCACGATGGATGGTTCACTGTGGACTGCCGTAGCTACTATTCTATTCTTTCTCTCATACTTTCTGTTCGGCCTTGTTTTTCTGTTATTCTGCTACGCATTGTGGAAACCGTTGGGACCTGTTCCATTATGGATAACTCTTGCATTGTACACGGCAGTAGTATGTTACTCCGGTTGGACTTCGTATCTTTATTTTTCATCTGTTGCGCAGATATCGCTTGAACAGTTTAGAGTTTTTTCTGTCTATCTTTTCATCTTTCGTTTGTTAGTTGTAGTAGCCGTGTGTGTTGGTATGGGATTGCTCATTGCAACACTCGGAAAGAAAACTTCACCTGAAGATGCCACGAGAGTGCGGTGGGTCATCGGCGGTATTGTGGGAGGCGGTTTACCATATACAATATTCGGAATTATTCCTGTAACATTTTTCGGCGCCGATGCATTTGCGGAAGAAATCAGCACACTCTTCTTCCTGTTGGTTCCGCTTTGCATCTCTGTTGCCTTCATTCGATACAATCTATTGAATCTCCGTTCGTTTGTCAGACGCCAGAGAATTTCCACTATCTTTCGTCTGCTTCTCTACAGCTGTGTTATCTTTATCTCCGCCGTACTCGCCGCACACGTTGTTGAGTGGGAACAGTTCGATACACATTTCGTTATTGCTTTTATTGCCGGCACTTTGGTAGTGTTGCTGCTCTCTGTTGGAACTGTGTTTGAGCAATATGTCGATGAGAAGTTATTTCAGACAAAACTGAATTTCCGAAAAACGCTGAAAGATTCGATTGCCGAACTGCAGACCTCGCTCGACGACCGTTCGCTGTTTCACCGCTTGCTTGAGGTTATACACCATCATCTTCCCATCCGCGCGGCTGCAGTGTACCAATACAACAACGGCGTTACTCGGCAATTGCAGTACATCGGACAGCAACAAGGAACCGCAGACATCAAGGGGGACACTATTCGTCTCATCGAAAACAATGTTTCACCAATTGTTCAACTCCATACCACCGCTACCAACAACGGTGTCTTCGATTACGCCATTGCAATACGAAAACAGTCGGGAGAACTTGCCGCCATTATCGGTTTGTATCTTGAAATGCGGCACGACAGGCTCGAAGATGAAGATCGTGATTTTCTCACTTCGTTGGCTGCAGAAGCGTCGCTGATGCTGGAACGGTTCCAACTACAGGAAGAAATTATCTTAAAGAAAAATGAAGCGCGGCGATCCGAAGAAATGAATGCGTTGAAATCCTTTTTTGTTTCCAGCGTTTCCCATGATCTTCGACTTCCGCTGACAACAATTCGTATGTACACGGAACTACTGAATGACGACCATGGCCTTTCTAAAAGAAAGAAATCGATATTTCTCCGAACAATTTTAGGAGAAACAGACAGATTAACACAGTCCGTGGAGAATATTCTCAACATTACCGCTATTGAGCGAGGGAAATTTCAGCTTACCTTCTATCCGGTCGACGTACGGCTCATTGTGAAACGAGCCGTACAAGCGATGCAGTATGAAATTAAAAAAAGATCTGCCACTGTCATGCTCTCTCTGCCAAATCATAAACTGACTGTGCTGGCGGATGAAACCGCGTTAGAGCGGGCGGTGATGAACTTAATTTCAAACGCGTTGAAATACTCGTTACAAAAATCGAGAGTCACTGTAACGGTAAGAAAACAATCTTCCACTGGCACTATTATCGTGTCCGATCATGGCATCGGAATCCCTCGTCAAGAACAGGCAAAAATTTTTGAAAAATTTTACCGCATCGAACGGAGTCCTCGGCTTCAGCAGTTGAGTGGATTGGGAATTGGACTGGCTGTGGTGAAGTATATCGTCAATCAACATCATGGAACAATCTCTCTTTCAAGTAAACTAAACAAAGGGACGACATTCACTATTTCACTTCCTCTCACCGTCGCATAATAGTATGAAAAACATTCTCATTGTCGAAGATGAAATACCCGTCCGCAACGGATTGCGAGAACTGCTAACACAAGAAAATTTTTCAGTGGATACTTGCGGAACGGGAAAAGCCTGCCTCGATGCAGTAAAAACAACGGTGTATGATCTGATCATTCTCGACATCATGCTGTCGGATATGTCGGGATTCGATGTTTGCCGGACAATGCGTTCGCGCAACGTGTCGTCAAAAATTTTAATGCTGACGGCACGAAGTGAAGAAATTGACAAGGTTCTGGGCCTTGAACTCGGCGCTGATGACTATGTCACAAAACCATTTGGCAATAAAGAACTCATCGCCCGTGTCCGTGCGTTGCTGCGCAGGCAGGAAAAAATATCACAATCACTCGGAGAAGTTTCGTTTGACGGAATGAAATTTGATTTTGCAAAACAGAATGCTCTTCGGGGCAAAGAAGAACTGCGCTTGAGCGCAAAAGAATTTAAACTGCTTCACTATTTTCTTCAACACGAAGGCGAGGTTGTCACGCGAGAACAATTGCTGAACGATATCTGGGGCTATGACAGCACCCCAACAACGCGAACGGTGGATAATTACGTTTTATCCCTTCGCAAAAAAATTGAAAAAAACCACCGGAAGCCAAAACATCTCATCACCGTTCACACTTCGGGATATAAATTTGTACGATAGTTGAGTCTTTATAAAAGAGATGGCCGCGTAAAATTGAAGTACCGGCACACTAATCAAAGACGAAGTACGACATTTATGGTGTATCGGATGGGGCTTATTTCAAATAATACTTCAGAGGATTTGGCGTCAGTTTGCACTCTTCCGCAATGGAAAACGGAGCAATTTTCCCTTCACTCCGTAGTTGATACAACCGCGGAACAATTTTATCGCGTAAATCAATCGGCGTCAGTGGGTTAATGTAGATTGAGGTTCCCCCTTCGAATCCTGCCGGCACGTTCATTCGCCATTTCAACATTACGTGCCATGGCATCTTGTACACCGAATCAATCGGCGTGTAGTACCACTCTTCATTACAGGAAGATTGCGAACCGAGTGCGGCATGGCAGGCGTGAACGATATCGCTGAATCCCCGTACTTCTTCGTCGGTGTGTTCGTACGGGCGGGCAGCGTTTGACTTCGAGTAAATTTCTATCGTCGGGTAGCGATGTCCAATACCAACGTAGGCAATGGCATAATCATTTTCTGCAAAGACGAAGTTGAACTGCGCGGCAAAATTTGCCCCGAGTTCGTTAAACACATTGGCATCCTGCCGCACCATCTCTATTTGTCGTTCAATGGAGGCGCCCCACTCATCCAATGCACAAACTTGTTTGTGAAGATGATCGAACGATGCACCTGCTGAGCGAAGCCAGTTTTGAAAAATGCTGATGTAACGGATGTAGCGGTTGTACTCCAGCATATCTTTCATTGCCTCTATGACAAACTTGAAATAGTAATAATGTTCTTCCACCGTTAAATCGCCTGAGGAACGGATTTGTGCATCGTACTGCGCATCATGGGCATAGTGCCAGCGCGCAATCACTAATTCATGACAGCCGCCAAAGAAGGCGTCCATCATGTTGACTTTTTCGAACGCCGATTTTCGTCTAATCTGTTCTTCGGTTTTTCCGGCTTGCTGAAGTTTGTAATGAATAATATTGTTGATGTGCTCTGCACCTTTGGGGTTGGCAAAGTAGGCATCGCGCCATTCTGTGAGACGGCGATTGAGTTTATAGCCGTAATTTTTCTTCCAGTAATCAATGGTAACTATTTCAAACAAATTTCCTGTGCGACGAAACTCTGCCGCTGTGTCGAAATATTTATCCGGTTCGAGATGGTAGAGCGTTTTATACTGTCCGTCAATTTTCACCAGGCGAGCTTTTTCCGGGGGCGTTTCAAAGTAACGGGTGGAACAGAAACTGCAGTAGTCTTCCTTGTTTGATCGAACCAGCAGTTTTGCCGTTGCAGGAACTTCGTTGGTAATCGGCTTGCTGCTTCTGCCGGGGACTGCCCACACTTCGGTGCCGGTAAACGGATTGATTTGCTTTACCGTACCATCCGGCATGATGTTATAGTATGAAGTGTGATTACGAGGGAACATGGGATGTTCCTTGTGAGTAAGTGACCGTCACCGGTAAGGTGACGGTCACTGTAATGTTGCGTTACACTGTCGTTGCCGCTTTCAACATCTGCTGCACTTTTTTCGGTGAATCGGCTTCAGCATAAAAACGGATAAGCGGTTCAGTACCGGAAGCGCGAATGAGCATCCATCCATTTTTTGTGTAGAGTTTCACGCCGTCGGTGGTATCAATCTTTGTTATTTCGAATGAACCAACTTTTTTCGGCTTGGAATTGAAAAAGTTCATTACTTTTTCTTTTTCGGATTGCGTGAGATGTTTATCTATCCGTCCGAAATGGTGCTCGCCAAATTCATCAAAGAGTTCTTTGACTAATTCACTCAGCTTCTTTCGCCGCACCGCCATCACTTCCGCCAACAGAAATCCAATGAAGATGCCGTCCCGTTCCGGCAGATGACCCTGTACGGCAATGCCGCCGCTTTCTTCGCCGGCAATGATGATGTTTTCTTCCGTCATCAACTTACAAAGATGTTTGAAACCAACCGGTGTTTCGTACATTTGAATGCCGTACTTCGTACACATTTTGGGAATCAGTTCGCTCACCGAGAGCGATTTTGCAACTGCTCCCTTCAGATGTTTTCGTTCGACAAGATATTTCAAGAGAATAGCAAAGATACGGTGCGAATCGACAAAGTTCCCCTTCTCATCCACCGCACCGACTCGGTCGGCATCGCCATCTGTTGCAAAGCCCATGTGGTATTTTCCGGTGCGAACTTCGAAGGCAAGCTCCTCTACATTCTGCGGCAGTGGTTCCGGATTGGTAGTGCCGAATGAGGGATTGTATTCGCTGCGGATCGTTCCGATTTTCGGCAGTAGCAGTTCCGGAATTCCCATGCCAGCACCGTGCATTGCATCGTGCATCATTTTCAGACGTACGGATTTAATTAAATCAAATTCAATTTTCGTCTGCACATCGTTCACATACAATGTTGTAAGATCGACGAATTGGATGAGTTTATTCTTCACTAATTCATCAAATGGCTTTATCGGAATTGGTAGTGTCGCCGCATCTTGAAAGAGCGCAAGTTCTTTTTCTACTTCTGCCACCATTTCCGGATGAGCCGGTCCGCCAAAATCTCCTTTGATTTTGAATCCGTTGTACTTTGCCGGATTGTGGCTCGCCGTAATCACAACGCCGCCGGCTGCTTTTTTCTTCAGCACACCGAGTGATACCATTTGTGTCGGAGAAATCTTTTCCGACAGAAGAACTTTCACGCCCACCGATGCAATCACCTGTGCTGATGCGTGTGCAAATTCTTTTGATAGGAATCGTGCGTCGTACCCCACTACGACACCGTTTTTTGCTTTAGGGTGTTTCTTAAAATAAAGTCCTGTGGCGAGCGCAACTTTTTGCACATTGGCAAATGTAAAATCTTCAGCGATTACTCCGCGCCAGCCGTCTGTTCCGAATTTGATGTGAGCCATAAAAGTATCTGTGTGGTTGAGTATGTAAGTGGTTGAGAATAGTATCGCCACAGAGTCAAGGATGTAATCTGCAAATCTGTGGCAGTATTTTTAACGTTTCACATTAAACGCATTCAATCCCGCATATATTCCGTTCGTATCGAGTTCTTCCTCGATGCGAAGAAGTTGATTGTATTTTGCAATGCGGTCGGTGCGCGATGTTGAACCGGTTTTAATTTGTCCCGCATTTGTTGCGACAGCAATATCAGCAATGGTTGCATCTTCTGTTTCGCCGGAGCGGTGGCTGATGATTGCTGTGTACTGTGCACGCTTCGCCATTTCAATACAATCAAGTGTTTCTGTCAACGTACCGATCTGATTTACCTTAATGAGAATAGAATTTGCAACACCTTCTTGAATTCCTTTGCTCAGGAATTCTGTGTTCGTTACGAACAGATCATCGCCCACCAGTTGCACTTTGTTCCCGATGGTATCGGTAAGCAGTTTCCATCCCTTCCAATCATTCTCTGCCATACCATCTTCAAGAGAAATAATGGGATAGTTTTCCACCCATTTCTTCCAGTACTCAACCATTTGTTCAGCGGTGAATTTTTCCTGTGTGGATTTGTAGAAGAGATACTTTCCATCTTCGCCGTACATTTCACTTGCTGCCGGATCGAGCGCGATAAAGATATCTTCTCCTGGTTTGTATCCGGCTTTCTCTATAGCTTCCATAATCACCTGCAGCGCTTCTTCGTTCGATTTTAGACTTGGCGCAAATCCTCCTTCATCTCCCACGGCAGTGTTGTATCCTTTTTTCTTCAACACACTTTTTAAGGTGTGGAAGACTTCAGCGCCCATTCGCAACGCTTCGGCAAACGTCGGCGCGTTGACCGGCATAATCATAAATTCCTGAAAATCAACATTGTTGTCGGCATGTCGCCCCCCGTTGATGATGTTCATCATCGGTGCGGGAAGCGTTTTCGCATTTGTTCCGCCGATGTACCGATACAATGGAACACCTAAATAGTTTGCCGCCGCTTTTGCTGTTGCCAACGACACAGCAAGAATTGCATTGGCGCCAAGTTTTGCTTTGTTGTGTGTACCATCCAACTCAATCATCATCTTATCGATACCCGCTTGATCCTGCGCATCAAAGCCGATCAATTCTTCTGCAATGATGTTGTTGACATTTTCGACTGCTTTCAACACACCTTTGCCGAGGTAGCGCTTCGTATCGTCATCGCGAAGTTCTACCGCTTCATGTTCGCCGGTCGATGCGCCGCTGGGAACAGCCGCTCTACCAATAGTGCCATCTTCAAGTTCAACATCAACTTCTACTGTTGGGTTGCCGCGTGAATCCAAAATTTCGCGTGCCCAAACATCTGCAATAATAGACATAAATACTCCGTTTGCTTTTAGATAATCTTCCAGTGTTTTTGTGAGGAAAAATTTTGTGCAGGTGCAATTAACCGAAAAATTGCCGAAAATGCAAAAAGTGAAGAGTTCAATCCCTAAGAACGAAACGCTCCACGCGCCACTCAATTTTTAATATTGCTATCCAACTAAATCACTGCTACTTTTTAGTATCAAAATATTACGGGGGATTTATGAATTATAAACTCAACTGTTGCATCCCAACACTCGAAGCGAATGATCTTAACGAAACAATTCAGTTCTATACTAAAAAACTCGGCTTTCGTCTTATCAACGTGTACCCTGATGCAGAACACCCGAGGTGGGCAAGCGTAAAGCGGGATAATGTCGAAGTGATATTTACTTCACCTCGCAACCAACACAACCCATCACATCAGCACATAAGCTTTTCCGGCTCTCTCTATTTTTATCCAACAAACCTGCAGGCAGTGTGGACAGAATTGAAAGACAAAGTGCCGATTGAGCATCCAATTGAAGTAACAGAATACGGCACGCGGGAGTTTGCCATTCGTGACTGTAACGGTTACATCATTCACTTCGGAAAAGCAATAGACTAACTTCATCCTTCTATGCCGCCCGATTGCTTTTCATTGACAATAAACATCGACAATCGGACGGCTAAATTTTTACTCTCCTCTTGCTCTTCTCTGTAAATTTCATACCTTTCTTACATGCTTTCTTTTGAATATCTCCTTTTGATCGGGTCGTCGTTAATTTTGCTGAGCATTGCGATTGCAAAATTTTCCGATAACCTCGGCGTTCCGACTCTTCTTCTCTTCCTTGGCATCGGGATGCTTGCCGGTTCCGATGGTCCAGGCGGGTTATACTTTGACGATGCGCGCTTGTCACAATCCATCGGCATCATTGCGTTGATTTTCATTTTGTTTGCCGGTGGACTTGACACAAAATGGAGTGAAGTGCGTCCGGTCGTAAAAGAGGCAGGCATTCTTGCTACGGTCGGTGTCTTTGTTACAGCAATTGCAATCGCGTTATTGACAATGTATGTGTATAACTTATCATTTCTCAACGGATTGCTGCTTGGTGCAATTGTTTCCTCCACGGATGCCGCGGCGGTATTTTCTGTTCTCCGGTCAAAAAATGTTTCATTGAAAGGAACCCTCAAACCATTGTTGGAATTGGAATCGGGTAGTAACGATCCGATGGCAGTGTTTTTAACGATCGGCACGTTACAGTTGCTGACGATGCCCGATACAACAATAGGAGATATTCTTTTGCTGTTCATCTATCAGATGGGAATCGGCGCGCTGCTTGGTTTCGGGTTTGCCAAGGGAATGGTGTGGATTTTGAATCGCCTCAAATTTCCGTACGAGGGGATTTATCCGGTCTTTGCCATAGCCTACGCGGGATTGATATACGCGGCAACTGCGCTTGTTGACGGCAGTGGATTTCTTGCCGTGTATATTGCAGGACTCATCATCGGAAATAGCGACATCATTCAGAAGAAAAGTCTTCTCCGTTTCTTTGACGGGTTAAGTTGGCTGGGACAGATTGCCATGTTTCTTACACTCGGCCTGCTCGTCTTCCCCCATCAACTACTTCCGATTGTCGGCAGTGGTATTGTGATCTCGCTCTTTCTAATTTTCATTGCGCGTCCTATTGGCGTGTTTCTTTCTCTCACCGCCAGTCAATACACGCTGAAGGAAAAAATTTTCATCTCATGGGTCGGTTTGCGCGGTGCGGTGCCGATTATTCTGTCGACCTTTCCACTGCTGGCAAAAATTCCGGATGCCAACATCCTTTTCAACATTGTCTTTTTTATCGTGCTGACATCGGCGCTACTGCAAGGATGGACAATTCCTCTTCTTGCGCGATGGCTTGGTGTTGATGCCCCGCTGAAAAAAACAATGCAGTACCCAATTGAATTTGCGGCAACACAAAATTCAGATACACAGTTGGTCGACATTCTCGTTCCGTACAACAGCGATGTCGTCGGTAAGCAGATTGTGGATTTGGGTTTACCGGAAGACAGTCTGGTTGTGCTGATCAGTCGCAATGAGAATTTTATTGTGCCAAGCGGAGGTACGCACATTGAAGAGGGGGATACGTTACTGGTGCTCGTAAACAAACACAACTTGCCGAAAGTCCGGGAAATTTTTTCGCAGCAGAAAATAACAGAGTGATCTTTTCTACTGATTGTTCTAGCGGTAATATTTCTCTACATTTCTTCATGACCATCCTCCTCGCTCCCAACGCAATGAAAGGCTCGCTCACCGCTCAACAGTGTGCGGTGATTCTCAGAAGATCCTTACTCAGAAAATACCCTACCGCTACTATTATTTCTCTGCCTGTTGCCGATGGCGGAAATGGAACACTGGAGTGTTTGATGAATGCTCTCGGCGGAACGATGTATGAAAAAGAGGTTACCGGACCAATTCCCTCGCTGAAAGTCAACGCACGATACGGCATTACCACGCAGCATATTGCTATTATTGAATCTGCCGAAGCGATTGGATTGCAGCACATCACTCCCTCACCCGAAACCATTGCACAGTCAACGTCGCGCGGCGTGGGCGAATTACTGCTTGCCGTACTGAAACATCCTTTGCAAGAAATATGGATTGGACTTGGCGGTACAGCAACAAATGACGGTGGTGCGGGACTGGCGCGGGCATTGGGAATAGAAATATTGAACGAGTACGGCAAAGAGGTGACCGAGGGGGCAGTACATCTGACAAAAGTATCACGCATTGATTTTCAACTCTCAGAAGTCGCTACGCAAATAAAAAACCGAAAATTGAAAATACTGTGCGATGTGCATAACTCTTTGTTGGGAAACGATGGAGCTACCTACACTTTCGCCCCTCAAAAAGGAGCCACCGAAGAGCAACTTCCCTATCTTGAAGCTGCGCTAAAAAACTTTGCGGACATTGTTGAGACAACATTAGGAAAAACATTCCGTGCTATTCCCGGTAGCGGCGCCGCCGGCGGATTAGGATTCGGTTTGCTGGCATTTTGCAATGCTCAACGTGTTCCGGGTATAGATTTTATTCTCAACGCTATCGGCTTCGACAACTATTTGCAACAATGCGATTTCGTTATCACAACTGAAGGAACAATTGACAAACAGACTTTACTCGGCAAGGGAATCTTTGGAATTACACAGCGGGCAAAAAAATTCGGGAAACCGGTTCACGCATTTGTCGGCAGAATACAAGGTGAGAAGGCCAATCTACAACATACACTCGGTCTTGCTTCGCTTATCCAAATTTCTCCGGACGATCTTCCTACGCCTCAAGCCATGCATGATGCCAGTTGGCTACTGGCAGATGCAGTATATCATCACAAGTTCCAATGAAAAGACTTCGATAGCATCATTCGCCAAGTAGCGCGGTAAAATGTTCATTGAGTTTTCCATTTCTCTTAAGTATTTTGGTGTAGTTGCTTATCTCTGCACACACTATCGCGTACACTTACCCCACTATGAGGTTCAACATTTTTAAAAGGGAGGTAGTATGTTTTTCCTAGTTTTTACGCTCATCGCCGTTATCGGATTTGTTGCATGGCGTAACCTGCGCATTAACCCTAATACAAAAGGGAGCGCTAATATTTCTCTCTTCGTCGCATTTGTTTCCGCACTGATTGCACTGTCGAACTGTTTCACGGTAATACCTGCCGGCCATGTCGGCGTCGTCGATTTCTTTGGTACCGTGTCCGACAACACGTTGAAATCCGGCATTAACTTCGTCAATCCTCTTGCCCGAGTGATCAAAATGTCTGTGAAAACACAAGAGATTAAAGAGGTGATGGATGTTCCGTCGAAAGAAGGGTTGACCGTACAGTTAGAAGTAAGCATTTTGTATCACCTCAATCCGGAAAAAGCCGCTGATGTGTATAAAACGGTCGGAGAAAATTACGAAAGCGTTATTCTTGAGCCACAATTTCGTTCTGTCACACGTGGTGTAACGGCAAGTTTTGAAGCGAAAGCGTTGTACACGTCTGAACGAGAGCATCTTTCTCAATTATTGCTGAAAGAGATCGAAAAGGCAACTTCCGAACGCGGTGTTGTAGTTGAATCGGCGCCCTTACGACGGGTAACACTCCCCGCCGGTTTATCTGCTTCAATTGAGCAAAAGTTGCAAGCAGAACAAGAAAGCCAACGAATGCAATTCATTCTGACGAAAGAAAAACAGGAAGCCGATCGCAAACGGATTGAAGCGCAGGGAATTTCCGATTTCCAGAAAATTGTCAATCAAGGACTAAACGAACAATTGCTGCGCTGGAAAGGAATTGAAGCAACAGAGAAACTGGCAAACTCACCAAATACCAAAGTCATTGTGATCGGAGGTAAAGACGGTTTGCCGTTAATTCTTGATGCCAAATAATGGCACATCGTCGTTTATCACCAGCAGTTTTACACTGTAGAAATGTAAGCACCTACAATGCATTTTGAAAAAAAATCATCGGCACGCAGCGATATCATTACTATCTCTATCGTCGCGATAGCATTATTTGGGTTGGCAATTCAATTCAAATTGTTCGATAAATTATTCTCATTCATTGAACGATATCGCGAATATCATCTTGACGAGATTGTTTTTGTTACTATTATCCTGTCGTTTTTCTTTGCAATCTTTTCCTATCGGCGGTGGCGGGAATTAGATGAAGAGATTCACGAACGTTGGAAAGCAGAGCGGGCACGGAAAGAAACCGAACAACGCAGCGAAGCGCTCCTGACGACTCTCCCTAACCTCACATTCAGAATCAGCCGCAACGGAACGTACCTTGATTACCGCGCCCCAAGCCCGGAGGATTTGTATGAACCGCCGGGAAATCTCATCGGTATGACAGTGAAAGAACATCTTCCTCCTGCTGTTGCCGAACAGTACATAGTACACATCGAACGCGCGCTGACGACTGGTACCATTCAAACATTCGATTACGAACTTCAGATGCACGGAATGACGAAAAAATTTCAGGCGCGTATTATTGCCAGCGGCGCAGATGAAGTATTTGTGCTTGTCCGTAACATCACGCATTCGGAGATTATTTCAGAGGCATTGGTTCGATCAGAAACACGGTTTCAGGCAGTTGTGGAAAGTTTGAGCGAAGGATTGATGCTGACCGATCTGGATGACCGCGTGCTGTATATGAACCAGCGCATGACCGAGTTATGCGGTTGGGACATTGAAGAAGTACGGGATAAACCGACGTATGAATTTCTCATTCCACACGAAAAACGCGTTCTTCATTTGGAACGCAACCGCCGTCGAGCACAAGGGTACGCTGAGCGGTACGAAATTGAAATGCTGCGAAAAGACGGAACCACCTTTTGGGCTGAGGTGTATGGCTCGCCGTTCCGCGACGCACAGAAACGAATTATCGGAACAATCGGCACCATTACCGACATTACGGAACAGAAGTGGAACGAACGACTTCAATCATCCCTCTACCGTATTGCTTCCATCGCCCGCTCCGCCCGCGATATGCAGGAACTGCTCTCCTCAATTCACGCTACTATTTCCGAACTGATGTACGCAAAAAACTTCTACATCGCCTTGTACGATCCGTTCAGTAACATGATTTCGTTTCCATATTTTGTGGATGAGATTGACAAACCGCCGGCACCGAGAAAGTTTGCTCACGGGTCAACAGAATACGTGCTGACGACCGGAGAAATACTTCACGCGCCACGAAACGTCTTTGACGATCTTGCAAAAAAAGGCGATATCGATCCGATTGGCGCTGATGCCGTGGATTGGCTTGGCATTCCGTTGAAATCGGGCAACACGACGTTCGGTGTTCTTGCAGTACAAAGCTACGATCCAAAAATAGTTTTCACCGAACGCGAAAAAGAAATTTTGATTTTCGTCTCACAGCAAATTTCCACCGCTATTCAACAACGATCGGAAGAAGAACGATTCCGCGCCATCTGGGAACACTCAGCCGACGGCATGCGGGTAACCGATAAAGACGGCACAATTGTGATGGTAAATGATGCATACTGCGCCATGGTGAAAAAAACAAAGGAAGAGTTGCTTGGAAAATCATTTCAAATAGTGTACAACAAAACTGATACAGACGTGCGTAAAGGGATCGAACGATACAAAGAACGTTTTGCGTCAAACGAAATTACTACAAAACTTGAAGACCAAGTAACCTTGTGGAATAACGAGGTGCTGACGATAGAAATGACCGCCTCGTACATCACCTTCGGCATCAATGAACGAATGCTGCTGTGCGCTTTCCGCGATGTTACAGAACGAAAAAAACTGGAAGAGCAGTTGCTCCACGCACAAAAGATGGATTCGATCGGCGTGCTTGCCGGTGGCATTGCTCACGATTTCAACAATGTGCTTGCCATGATTCTCGGCTCGGCGGAATTGGTCAAGCATCGTGCAAAAGACAATCCCGATATCCTGAAATTTGCCAACATGATTGCAAATGCCGCCGAACGCGGCTCCGGTATCGCAAAGCAACTGCTGATGTTCGCCCGCACTGAAAAGGGATTCCATCGCCCACTCTCTCTTTCGTTGGTCATTATGGATGTGTGCAAATTGCTTGAACATTCCATGCCGAAATCGGTTTCAATTCGCACCATTGTCACTGCGGAAAACGATATCATTTCCGGCGATGAAGACCAACTGCATCAAATTCTCGTCAACCTTGCGGTAAATGCCAAAGATGCTATTGAACAAAAGGGAGGTGAAGGAACCATTACCTTCTCTGTCACCAACATCCGCGGTAACGAATTAAAAAGACAACTGCCACAGGCGCGAAATACTCTCTACGTTGTGCTTCATGTTGAAGATACTGGCAAGGGAATGTCTGAACAAACGATGGGACGCATCTTCGAACCATTCTTCTCTACCAAAGAGCGGGGCAAAGGAACTGGATTAGGTCTTTCCATCGTTCACGGCATCGTCAAAAATCACAACGGTATGATTGATGTTGAAAGCACCGTCAATGTCGGAACAACATTTCATCTGTACTTTCCTGCCTCGCGCATTGCGGAAAACGTACCGACACCAACAGCCGAAACACCTGTTGCAACAGCCACATCTAACGATCAGCCATCAAAGAACATTCTTATCGTTGATGATGAACCGGAACTGAGAACAATGATGAAGGATATCCTGGAAACCCACGGTCATACTGTTATTACAGCACACAACGGCAAAGAAGCACTTACTGTGTACGAGAAGGAAAAGGAAAAGATTGATCTCGTTATTTCTGATCTCGGTATGCCGGTGATGGATGGCAGGCAATTTCTTGCAACGTTACGCAAACAAGGTTCAACGGTCGCGTTCATTTTAATCACCGGATATCTTGATCAAGGAACCAAGCAAGATTTGCTTGGAGAAGGAGCTAACGAAGTGTTGTTAAAACCGTTTACCAGTGAAACGGTTATTTCCGCAGTCGGTCGGGTTGTTTCCTCAACGAACTAATTCTTTTTTCCATTCGCGGTAGCCGATCATTGCTAGTACCAGATATACGCCATACAGTACCATTGTAACGTACAATTCCTTATATCCATACATGGCAATTGACCCGACATTCACTCCGATCCATACACTCCAATTCTCAATGTACTTTCGCGCTAACAACCACTGCCCAGCCATACTGAGTACTGCCAGAAAAGAGTCAATGTAGGGAAGCGACGCATCAGTTAACTGATGAAGTGTATAGCCAAGCGCCAAAGTGCCTGCACATACTATCAACGCAACAATTAGTGCTGAACGTACCGGAATGCGAGAAACATGCAATGCAGTTTTATTTTCGCCTCCGTACAACCATTCATACCATCCGTACGCCTGAAGAACGATAAAAAACACCTGCAGACCCATATCGGCATACAACTTTACCTCGTAAAATATCTCGATGTAAAGAAAAACCGAGATGATGCCGAGCGGGTAGGTCCAAACGTTCTGCCGCGTTGCCAAATACACAGCAACAATTCCAAGAATTACGGCAACAACTTCTTCGATTGATGTCATCAGATGATTGTCGGATGGATTTTGAAAAGCAACAGGGGACCGCTCTTCAACGAAACAGAAACTTGTGCACTGCTCGCTTCGTTGCTCGATCCTTCGCGAACGCCCGGTTCAAGTGCCTCATGACGTAGTGGATATTTCAGTCCGCGGGTTACAATGCCGGTGCACCGTCCCATCGGCACCAACGAAATTTGCTGACCGATAACGGCGGGAAATGTTATCCGTTGTTGAATCACTTCAACGGTGCATCGTTCGTCAAGAAATATCAATGACATTTTTCTGTGGTACTTCAACAGAATGCTGAAGTTTGCCATTGTATGATCAGGTCTGTCTCCTGTAGCGCCTATGACTGTAGCAGAAGAAAATTTGTTTGTCAGCAAATAGTTGAGCGCTTTTTCTAAGTCGGTGCTGTTCTGATCGGTCAAGTGAATAATCGGTACAGAAGAAAAGTACTTTCGTGTTTGCCGTGTAATTGAATCAAGATCGCCGATGATCACGTGCGGCGTTATACCAAAAGCACGCGCTTTGTTGGCGCCGCCGTCTGCACAAATAATAAATGGTTTGTCTTTCAGCAACGGTGTAATTATTTTCTTCGACGGCATTTCACCGTTGCAAATAATGAGCGCATGTTTGGTTGGTTTCATAAGTACGAACCTTGCGAAGGTTGGCAAACCTTCGCAAGGTTTTTAGTTTATAATTGCACCGTTAATCCCACAAGGTAATTTCTTTCTGCCGCCGGAAAGAACGCATCACCTTCACCACTTTGCAGGTACAGAGTGTTCAACACGTTGCGCACTTCAGCGCGTAACGAAATTTCTGCGTCGCCGAACTTTGGAAATGTGTAGAGCGACTCAACGTTCAGCACAGTATAAGCATCATTTTTGTTTTTTTCATTCTTAAAATTATCGGTGTAGAACGAACCGACATACTTGACCAGCAATGACGCCGTCAACCCCTCCTGTTCAAATGTCAATCGAAGATTACCGAGCAGATCGGGGAAACCAGCAATTGGATTGCCGTCCAGTTTTCTTCTGTACACAATACCGTTCGACACACTATCAACGGTCGAAAACTTTACAATGGTATTTGATGATACTGCCGCATTTCCGCCGATCAGCAACACATCGGCAAGACGAAGTGAGCCGTCGATTTCCAATCCAATGTGTCGTGTGCGCGGCGCGTTGCCGTACACCGGGTTGCCGAAAATATCCACCTGTCCGCTCTTTACCAATTCATTGGTAAATTCCATCCAATAGACATTGGCGTTGAAAATCAAATTGCTTGCCTTGTATCCGCTTCCTAATTCAAGGTTAATCAACTGCTCAGGTTTTGCAATCGGCTTGTTGAAATTATATTTTGTCACTCCACCTGTTGTATCCGCTTCAAATGCAGGCGTTGCGCCAAAGTACGCATCTTCTGCCGCGTAGAGATTTCGTAACCGCGGTTCACGCGAGGTGTACCCAAATGAGACGTACGCATTCCATTGTTCATCGATGTTGTAGTTTACGCCAATACGGGGGTTGATGAAATGGTACGGCACACTGAATGAATTACCTAAGAATTTTTCGTTTCGAATTTGATACTCGTTGAACGCATACTGCACATTCGCCATCAACGTGGTTTGCTCATTGAATTTGTAATTCTCTGTAACATACAATGACGCCATGTGTTTAATTCCATCATACTGATAAAAGCGATAATCCGGATCAAAATTTGTCGGCAATCCTTCGGCGTATTGAATTTTTCCCCAATGCGTTCCTTTGTGGTAGCGATATTCACCGCCGATTGTTACACTGCCGTTCTGATGCTGCAGTTCAATCCGCGGCAGCCACCCCCACTGCACTAAATCAACAGCACCACGAACAATGGCGTTGGCAATTTTCGGTGTCGGGTAAAATCCATGCGCACTATCCACCCGCAGTGTTGTTGCATCTGCCCATGATCCATCGTAATCAAACCAACCGTGACTGTCATAAAAGAATAACGTATTGTTCAAGCGAATCTTATCGGTTACTTGCCAGTCGTTAATAATTTCATAATGCGGTTGGTTGAATCGTTCTGTTTCCTGCGGACGGCGTTGCACAGTGAAGCCATATGTTGTTCCGGTGGAATCATATTCCCAATACGATAAATTCATTCTACGAAGTTTTTTGTTGTCGTTGACAAACTTTGGCAAACCGGTGTACACGAGTTTGTCCTCCAGTGGTCCGCCAAACAAATGAATGCGGGTAATCATCTTCTCATCAAATCGCAGTGCACCAAAAAAGTACGATCCCATTTCCATTGCAGAATGAACTCGATATCCGTTCGACTGAATTTTACCAAGACGCCCATAGAACATGTACTTTTCACCGACCAAACCGGAATTGTACGACACGGCAAGTTTCTTCATTGTCATCGGTAGCGACTGCGAACTGTCGCCGTATTCCTGAAATCCGAACATCGATTCAAATTTCGTGTACGGTTTCGGTGTAAACGGATTGGTAATAATATTGATAGAACCGCCAATAGCAGGCGGACCGTAAAACGCGCTTCCAGCGCCGCGTTGTATTTGCACACTCGATGCACTGGCAAGAATATCGGGAAAGTCAATCCAGTACACGTTGTGATCTTCCGGATCGTTTTGCGGCACTCCATTCACCATAATTGAGAGTCTTCGCTGATCGAAACCACGCAGAAAAATGAAATTGTAACCAATGCCGTTTCCTCCATCGGAGTATGAAATCATCGATGGTTGTTCGGCAAGCAGTACGGGAACATCCTGCAGTGAATACCGCTGCTGAAGCACTCCTTTGGAAATATTGGTAAATGTGACAGGGGTTTCGCGTTCAACGGCTGTTGTTCCTGTAACCAACACAGGATCGAGCCGATACCGCACACTGTCTTTCTCTGCTTGTTCCGTCGATGACGCATTCGTCTGTGCCACCGCAGAAATTGCAACGAAGCCAATAAGGGTAATGATCCGAAGCAATCGAAACATGGAGCTGGAGCAATGATGTATGTGAACTGTGTTTAGCATAGCTATCTCCTCCTCGTTCTCTCCGTCACTGAGAAAAACGGAAAAAAAAAGCCGTTACTGAGAACGACAGAATCAGTAACGGCAAAAAAGTTTATTAGTCTGTCGTTTCCCTACGCTGGCATTATCCAGATCAGGTGGTTCATCCCGCCATTGGTTGGCGAGAATCAAGGGTATGTTCTCAGTTTCCCGTTCCGTTGTCGCAAACGGGATAACACCCCTAACGATGTATTGCTATGTTGTAAAAGAACGAGATGCTATGACGAATATACTTCTATTTTTTTTCTAATACAAGTTCGGTTAATCTTTTGATCCGTCTTTGTTATTGTCTTTGTACACTTTTATTGAGGCCTTTAGATTTTCATCAATAACACCTTCATTGTTCGGATCTTTCGGATTTACCAAATTACCAGATGATGTCTTAAACCAATTGGCAGAACTGATTACAATAGTCGCGTTGACTGCCGGAGAAGTATCAGACACCTCAATTGCGGGATCAAAATCAACTTTTTGTTTTGCATCCACTTTAGACCGATACGTAAAGGTATCGGGTGCAGCTCCGGTGTTATATACAATTCCATTGATGATAATGCTGTATCGTTCACCCGCAAGAAACTCTGCAAACTGCAACGAGTCTGAAGCAGGAATTTCTGCTTTTTCGACTCGGTGAACATCATATTCTATTTTGCTGTAGGAACCGAAAGGAACAGTAATTGATCCGACGTTTTGTACTGAACCATTCAGATTCAATTCCAATACCATTGGTGCTGTGCGAAAATTTGAGCTGTCCCCTTTTGGTGATTTGAATTTAATATCGCGCAACACAAACCGAGCCCGGGTAATTTTAATTGAATCAACGGCGGTTGATTGACCGATTTTCGCCAGCGCCGTAGTAGTATATTTCGACGCCATTGATAGTGTGCCGCTTGTTGGCTTTGAATCGGTCGAAGAATCGCACCCCCATACAAATACCCCCAATGTTAGCCCACACAAGATACATACCAAACGTTTCATTGTTTCTCCTTTGAATTGTTATTGATTACACTTAATGGTAACTGATACATACTGAGATTGTTGTGAGAACTGTCACGGAGTGGTGGAAAAACAAATATTGTTTATTTTGTAGGAATGCTTTGAATCAGTCAAAGAAATGCCATCCCACACTATTCTCTTATTCGGAACGTGTTTTCACACGTTCCTACATTTGTTCAAAACTCCAACACCACGCCATTCTTAATTACCTTCCACACATGATTCACACCGTAATGATACGGAATGTACCGATAATCCTGAACATCGTAGATAACGACATCGGCTTGTTTGCCGATTTCAATACTGCCGATTTCATCGGATAATCCGAGTGCCGCCGCGCCGTTGAGAGTTGCAGCGGTAATCGCTTCTTCGGGTGTCATCTTCATCTGCGTGCAGGCAAGTGTCAACATCATCTGCATGGAATAACACATTTGCGTGCCCGGGTTGAAGTCGGTAGCAATAGCGAGGGGAATCCCTGCATCAATAATTTTTCTTGCCGGTGCGTACGGATGATTGAGAAACAGTGAACAACCGGGTAACACCGTTGCAATGGTATTGGAATTTTTTAACGCCGCTATACCTTCGTCGTTTGTTTTTTCAAGATGGTCAACGGATATAGCGTTGTGCTTTGCGCCAAGCTCCACTGCACCAAAAGCATTCAGTTGATCTGCATGCAGTTTTGGAATTAATCCGAGTCGTTTTGCTTCGAGAATAATTTGTTCGGTAACGTGCAGATCAAAGTATCCCTTCTCACAAAAGACATCTACAAATGTCGCCAGTTTCTTTTCGGCAATGTACGGCATCATGTAATCGCAGATGCGATCGACATACCCTTGCTTGTTGTCTTTAAATTCAGGCGGAAAAGCATGCGCTCCGAGAAATGTCGGCACGATGGTTACGTAGTGATCGCGCTTCAGGTCATGAATGACTTCGAGAATTTTTATTTCTGCTTCGGGTGAAAGTCCATAACCGCTTTTAATTTCCACGGTTGTAGTACCGTACCGCATCATATCGTTCAATCGTCGTTCTGCCAGATGATATAATTCTTTTTTTGAAGCTTCACGAGTAGCACGTACGGTAGACAGTATTCCTCCCCCACCTTCCGCTATTTCTTGATACGATTTTCCCTCTGCCCGCAGTGCAAATTCATGTTCGCGACTGCCGGCAAATACCGTGTGCGTGTGCGAATCGACAAAGCCGGGAAGAACGGTACGGTTTCCCGCGTCAATACTATCATACTCCTCAGGCGCTGTAACTTCACCATTGTTACCAATCGTTACGACAATTCCATTTTCAATCAATAGCGAAGCGTTGGTCAACACTTCTACTGATCGCATCTCGCTGCCGCTTTTCACTCGTTTTCCGTGCGAGGCAACGGTCACGAGTTGTCCGATATTCTTAATAAGAAGATTCATTTGTTGGTAAGAGTCTGTGTGTGTGAAGTTTTATCGGTCATATCTAAAAATCCTTTACATTCATAGAGTGGAAGTCGGGGATATTTCGGTAACGATGGATCGGTTTTTGATTTTTCACACAAGTGAAACTGCGATTTGCGATTGGAAGTAACAACGGTGTGGTACGCGCACCGAAGACATACTCCTATTTCTTTTTCTAACCGTGCCGTCATTGCACCATCATTGTAGCAAGCACTTTCGTCAACATTTCGTGCGAACGTAACACCTCTCGTTGAACATCGTCAATTAACGTTTGCCCCTGTTGAAGAAGGTATGATGGGTCGGCGTGCTCGATTTTCTTCAATGCTTCAGCAAGTGCAATTGCGCCAAAGTTCAATGCTACGCCGCGGAGTTTGTGTGCCGCAAAAATTACTTTTTGCACATCACGCTGTTCCCACAACGAACGGATATCAGACAAAATTTCATTTGTCTGTGTCGGAATTGTTCGTACCATCTCTTCAAAAAATTCTCGGTCGGTTTCATTCAACATTCCCTGCAGGCGTGCCCGCATATAATCTTCATCTGTTAGCGGGGTGTGCACAGCTGTTTTGTTTTTCACAATCACTTCGCCGTACGCTTTCAACATTGCCTGCAATCCTTCCAGTCTCACCGGTTTGCTAATGTAATCATCCATACCGGCATCAATGCACTTCTCTTTATCGCCCGACATCGCATCAGCGGTCATTGCAATAATTTTCGGACGAACTCGAGCATCATATCGTCGGACAAGTTCGCGGGTTGCCTCAAAGCCGTCCATCTCCGGCATATGAATATCCATAAAGATAATGTCGTATTTTTTCTTTTCTACCATTTGAAGAACTTCTCTACCGTTTTGCGCCAGATCGGCGGAATATCCCATTTGTTGAAGCAATCGTACCGCCAATTTTTGATTGATGATATTATCTTCTGCGACAAGAATAGATAAAGGAAATTCGTCGGCTATTTTTTCCATCGTGGTACGTTGAGTAGGTTGTTTTTCTATCATCTGTGGTTTTGAGGTAGTCAATACGGTAATCAACGTTGAATGGAGTTGCGATTGTTTAATTGGTTTCATTACGACGGCGGCAAAGAGCGCATTTTCTTCAGCACTAAATTCTGACCGCCCCGAAGAGGAAAACAGAAGGAGAGGCAGCGATTTTCGACGAACGTGAATTTCTCGCGCCAGTTCTACGCCGTTCATTTCCGGCATGTGAAAATCTAATATCGCAAGATCAAATGGGTCACCGGCATCAAGCCATTTCAACGCTTCCTGCGGCGACGCAGTTACTCTCGGATGCATTCCCCAGAGTGAAGACTGAATACTGAGAATATTGAGATTTGTCGCATTATCATCGACAATCAACACTCGTTTACCCTGTAATTCAGGAATGTTTTTCCCTACATATTTTTTGGGAGGAAGCGCCGAAGCATCTGTTGTACCAACTGTTATTCGGAAAAACACTGTTGTTCCTTTGCCGACGTCGCTTTCAATCCATATTGTGCCATCCATCAGTTCCACCAAACGTTTTGTAATAGCAAGTCCAAGTCCGGTGCCGCCGAATTTTCTTGTTATGGAAGCGTCAACCTGTGTAAACGCTGCAAACAGCTGTGAAATTTTTTCTTTGGGAATTCCAATACCTGTATCTTTTACGGCTACTTCAAGTATCGCCTGGCCGTTTTTTCGTGAAATTTCTTTTACCGAGATAAACACTTCACCTCGTTCAGTAAATTTAATTGCGTTATTCATCAGATTTAAAAGAATTTGTTTCAGCCGAACCGGGTCGCCAATGATGTACGGTGGGACACCATGGTCGATGAAATACAACAAATCGATATTTTTCTCGGTAGCACGATGGGCAACAAGATCGAGCGATTCTTCTATTAATTGCTGAAGGTCAATCGGTCTTCGTTCTAATTCTAATTTACCCGATTCTATTTTTGAAAAGTCAAGGATGTCGTTGATGAGGGTGAGGAGTGTTTCACCACTGGTGCGAATGGTTTCAGCATACTCGCGTTGTTCTTTCGTCAACTCTGTCTGCAACAATAAGTCGGTCATACCGATCACACCGTTCATCGGCGTGCGGATTTCGTGACTCATTGTGGCCAGGAAGAGTGACTTTGCTCTTGTAGCTGATTCTGCTGCTTCTTTTGCCTGACGTAATGCCTCCTCGGAAAGTTTTTTTTCAGTAATATCACGTGCAACAACAAGAAATCCTTCTACACGATTGTCGCGTAATAGTAATTGAACATTTTGTCCAAGAATAATGCTTTTCCCCTCTTTCGTTTGAGCACTAAATTCAAAATAGGTATGCGGCGTTTTGGCAGCGGCCTGTCTTAAGTAAAAACGACGAACCTTTTCTTTTTCTTCTGCACGAACAAGGTTCACATAATTCATTCCCAATGCCTCTTCTTCTGTAAATCCAAACATTTTCAGTCCTACTGGATTTACATAAGTAAGATT
The DNA here is from genome assembly GCA_040753935.1 of Bacteroidota bacterium. Taxonomy (GTDB): domain Bacteria; phylum Bacteroidota; class Ignavibacteria; order UBA10030; family UBA8401; genus SpSt-333. The sequence goes on from JBFMDF010000001.1 coordinate 27,054, forward strand.
GCCGTTTCGATCTGTACGATAGATGATGTCGGTTGCGTATTCGATGATTTGCCGGAAGCGCTCTTCGCTTTCCGCTAACTTCAGTTCTGCATTTTTTTGTTGTGTAATGTCGATAAACGCTGCCATTGCGTATCGCAGTACACCGTTGCTATCGTAAATAGGAGCACCGGTGACAAACAGAGGAACAACGGCATCTGGTCTTCGAACTTCAATATCAGAGATTGTACTACGCTCTCCTTGTAATGCACGAATGATAGGATTTTCCTCTATTGGATAGATATTGTTTGTACCTTGTCGATAAGCGTTGTATATTTCATGAAGTTTACCGGGTGTTGCGGTGGCAATAATACCACGTCCCAAAATTCTTTTCGCTGCCTCATTAGCATAGTACGGCTTTCCATCGGCGGTAAGAATGTAGACTCCGACGGGAACGGCTTCAAGAAAATTAAACAGTCGTTGTTCGCTTTCGCGAATGTTCCGTTCTGATTTAATACGTTGCCGTATTTCTCTATTTAATTTTACAAAAATAGCAACTAACAACAATATGCTGGTAATTCCACCCAAAAAAATAAGTGCCAGTGCTAGCTTCGTTCGTTGTACTAACTGTTCATAGTGTACTGTGAGTACATTCTCCTCGCGAGTCTGCATTACAACAATGAGACTATCGATTACGCGAATTAACCCTTGACCATATTGCGTAAGATATTTTTTCTGAGCCGCGGCACTCCCCTCTTTAAAATACAAGCGAAGTTTTGCTTCGTTGAATTGCATTCTCTCTTGAACCACTAGGTATAACGAATCTAACAGTTGCTGTTGCTCCGGAGCAGAAATGATACTATCAACGTACCTGAGGAGATGATGGATTGTGTCAACATCGGCACGGTACTCACGAATGTAGGTTGTGTCACCCGTAAGGTAGAAAGCTCGCAGTTCGTTTTGCCCTAATACACTTTTTGCCAGTATTTTTCCTAATCCCTGATTGGCTCTATATCGTTCTGTAATAAATTTGTAATCTCCAGAAAGTTCTATTACTGTTTTAACGGTAAATGCACCGATTAGGGAAAGAAGTATGACGGCAAAAAGAAAAGAAGTGAATAATCTTCCTTTTTCTTTAAAAAGTGCGTAGAGATATCGAATCATGGCTATTGGCAAAATGTTATAGTGATTATTTTTTACTGCTATTGTTTTTTTTGTCCGATCACCGTTACGTCAACATCGGAATGTTGATATTCCATTGTTTTGCATTGTCAATAGCGCGTTTATACCCTGCATCGGCGTGACGAATAATTCCCATCCCCGGATCGTACGTCAGTACACGTTCTAATCTGATATCGGCGTCATCGGTACCATCGCAGACAATGACCATACCGTTATGAATAGAATTTCCGATACCGACTCCACCGCCGTGATGTACACTAACCCAACTTGCTCCGCCAACAGCATTCAGCATCGCTCCGAGAATGGGCCAATCGGCTATTGCGTCACTACCATCGTTCATTTTTTCCGTTTCACGATTGGGCGAGGCAACGCTTCCGCAATCCAAATGGTCTCGCCCAATAACAATCGGTGCTTTCACTTCTTTTTTCCTCACCAAATCGTTGAAAATTTTTCCCATCTTGGCGCGCTCGCCGTAACCAAGCCAGCAAATACGCGCAGGTAAACCTTGAAAGGCAACATGCTTCTGTGCCTTTTCGATCCAGTTTTTTAAGAGTGAATTTTCAGGAAATGTTTCAATCACCGCACGGTCAGTCCGATAAATATCTTCTGGATCGCCGGAGAGCGCCACCCAGCGAAATGGACCTTTACCGTCGCAAAAGAGCGGCCGAATATATTCGGGAACAAAGCCGGGAATATCGAACGCTTTCTTCACGCCGTACGAAAACGCCTCGCCGCGGATGTTATTGCCGTAATCGAACACTACTTTCCCTTTTTTCTTCAGCAGTAACAATCCTTTTACATGTTCTGCAATGGAGGCACGTGCAAGTTCAACATATTTTTTGGGATTCTTTTTTCGCAGTTCGAGCGCTTTTTCATAACTTACCCCTGCCGGCACATATCCATTAAGCGTATCGTGTGCTGATGTCTGATCGGTGACAATGTCTGGCAGAAATTTTCCACGAGCAATTTTCGGCACAATTTCTGCCGCATTGCCGAGCAAACCGACGGAGAGTGGCGTTTTGTTTTCTTTCGCTGTACGAATCATTGTCATCGCTTCGTCAAAGTTGTCGGTCATCTTGTCAAGATATTTTGTGGCAAGACGCTTTTCAATACGGGTTCGATCAACTTCAACGACAAGACACGCGGCGCCGTTCATTGTAGCGGCGAGCGGCTGAGCGCCCCCCATGCCGCCGAGTCCGGCGGTAAGAAGAAATTTTCCGGCAAGCGAACCTCCGAAATGCTGACGGGCGGCTTCGGCAAATGTTTCGTATGTTCCCTGCAAAATCCCCTGCGTGCCGATATAAATCCAACTTCCAGCCGTCATTTGTCCGTACATCGTCAAGCCCAGCGCTTCAAGACGGCGAAATTCATCCCAGGTTGCCCATTTGGGAACAAGCATCGAATTGGAAATAAGAACACGCGGAGCGTTACGATGAGTTTTAAAGATACCGACAGGTTTTCCGGATTGGACAAGAAGTGTTTCGTCGTTTTCCAATTTTTTCAGCGCATCAACAATAGTATCGAAACATTTCCAGTTGCGCGCAGCTTTTCCTGTGCCGCCATACACAATCAGATCCTCCGGCTTCTCGGCAACTTCCGGGTCGAGATTGTTCATCAGCATCCGGAGCGCCGCTTCTTGTACCCATCCCTTAGCGGAAATGTTTGTTCCGCGCGGGGCGCGAATGATACGAGGCATAGTTGCTCCACAATTTAATCACAAAGCAAAAAGTCCCTGCACTTATCCAAACACAATGTAACAACACTCAATGAATGTATTACGATAATCATAAGCGCGTGGGACTTCCTCTTAAGCGGTTACGAACAAATATAAACAAAAAAGGAGAAA
>JBFMDF010000002.1:0-28710 GCA_040753935.1 Bacteroidota bacterium
TAACAATAATCGGAATTCCGCGAGCACGCGAAAATGATTCATACACATTCAGCAACCGCTGCCACTGTTTCTTTTCTTTTTCGGTCGAGTTGTCATTTTTACCGGCAGTAATCAATCCCTCTTCGGCAATATCTTTCAGCGGAAAAACTGCGCGTTGGTGTCCGTACCCCATGTCGGCGGAAACGACCCATGCTTTGAGATGTTTTGATGTTGACGTCATTTAATGAGTTGAAAATTCAGTCGGTGAAATTTGTATGAGAGTATGAAGAATAAATCTTAATCTGGACATATCCGTTTGTCGCAGCGTCAGAACTTGTAGTATTTCCATAGAAGTTGGTTCAAGCACGTAGAACGCGCCGACAAAATCTGTAGAAGGCAGAAGAGCATACTCTTGAATGCTGTTGTACCGAAATAACGGGTATGGTGTTCATACGATGGTATGAAGTTAGAGAAAGAGGGTTTCAGTTGCAAGATTGTTTTCTTTCAGAGTGCGGAAAATTTTTTTACTGATTTCCATATTTCTTCAAACTATATTCGACAACAAGTGAATAACTGTCAGAGTTCTTGTCTAATATTGTAAAAATCTTGTATGGAAACCATCAGCACAATTGTTCAGCGGCAGCGTGAGTTTTTTAACTCTGGTGCAACCAGAGAAATTTCGTTTCGGGAAAAACATCTGTACCAGTTGGAACGGTTATTGAAGGCAAACGAACAGCAACTACTTACGGCAATCTATGCCGACCTGAAAAAATCATCGTACGACACCTACGCCTCAGAGCTATGGCTGGTGTACCGCGAAATTGCGTTCATGAGGAAGAATATTGGAAAATGGAGCCGTAAGCAACGAGTGAAAACGAATCTGGCAAATTTTCCTGCGCGCAGTTACCTGCTGCCCGAGCCGTACGGCGTTACGTACATTGCCGGTGCGTGGAATTTTCCATACCAACTGACCTTGCTTCCGCTTGTTGATTCATTGGCGGCAGGAAATACTGCCGTAGTAAAGCCGAGCGAACGCGCCCCACATACTTCTGCACTGATGACGAAAATTATTAATGAGAATTTTCCGCAGGAGTATGTGTGCGCCGTTGAAGGGGGAGCCGACGTTGCTCAAGAGATTCTTCAGCAAAAATTCGATTATATCTTTTTTACCGGTGGCACGCATATCGGCAAAATGGTGTACGAAGCAGCCGCACGGCATCTGACCCCCGTAACGCTGGAACTCGGCGGAAAAAATCCGGCATTTGTCCTTCCCGATTGCGACATCAACGTAACAGCGAAGCGCATTGTGTGGGGTAAATTTTTTAATGCGGGACAGTCGTGTGTGGCGCCGGATTTTCTGCTTGTGCATTCATCAGTTGAACAACAATTGCTCGAAGCGATGAAAAAAGTGCTAGAACGGTACTATTCACAACAGAACATAACGGAAAACATTACTGCGATTATTGATGAACGTCATTTTGATCGAATTGAAAAACTTGTCAACAGACGAAAAGTTTTCTACGGCGGTAACTTCGATCGCTCCTCGCTCTTCATTAGTCCAACAATTTTGTCTGAGGTAACGTTTGATGACGAAATAATGTCTGAAGAAATTTTTGGTCCTATCCTTCCGGTAGTGCGTTACACTAACCTTGACGAGACTATTTCCATCATTCAGCGTTATCCCAAACCGCTTTCGTTGTACGTGTTCGGTTCGAATAGCTATGAAAAAGAAAAAATTTTTACACAACTATCATTTGGTGGCGGATCGTTCAACGATACGGTAATGTATTTTGTGAACGACAATCTGCCGTTCGGGGGCGTTGGTGCCAGCGGTATAGGCACGTATCATGGAGTTGAAGGCTTCAGAACATTCTCGCATTACAAATCGATTATGGAAAAACCAACATGGGCTGAATTTTGGTTTTTAAAATCGCCGCCGTTCAGCGCGTGGAAAAAGAAACTGTTGCGGCTACTCTTTGAGAAGTTGTAGAAGCGCCAATAGAATTGTTGAGCCTTGCTCGACAGAAAAATTCCGGGCAAATCTTTTAGGAAACCAAAAATCTTTTTTGCATATTGAACCGACCCCAATCACCCCTTTACAAAAAAGGATGAGAGGGGTTTTTCATTCATAGTATTCACAATGGAGTAGTTAATGATCATGACACTTGTTCTCGGCACATTGTTGATGACCCATGTTCAAACACCCGCAGTTGACGATGCGCCGTTTTTAACCGGCATCTCTTCGTCAGAAGATTTTTCGAAGCGACAAGAAGAACATCTGGCGAAAGCCAAAACAGCATTGGAAAACATGCTCTCGGTAAAAGGAAAACGCACAATAGACAACACGCTGAAACAATACGATGAAATACTGATTCATCTGGATGCGGTTGCCAACCAATCATCGTTAATGGAAAATGCACATCCGGATGCATCGATGCGGACAACTGCCGAACAATTCAGTCAGAAAGCAGCGGCATTTGGCGCAGAGTTATCGTTGAACCGAGCAGTGTACGACGCGCTTGTGGCAATGGATGTTGCCGATGCAGATGCAAAGACAAAATTTTATGTAGAGAAAACACTTCGCGATTTTCGTCTCGCCGGTGTGGATAAAGATGATGAAACGCGAAAGAAGATCAAAGCGCTGCGAGATGATCTTGTGCTCATCGGACAGGAATTTTCTCGCAACATCCGCGAAGACGTGCGCACGGTGACAGTAACCGATGTGAAAGAACTTGAAGGACTTCCGCAGGATTATATCGATCGCCACAAACCAGATTCAAATGGCGTTATTACGCTGACAATCAATTACCCGGATGCAATTCCCGTCTTCACTTACGCAAAGAATGAATCGCTGCGCAAACGGATGTATATGGAATACAACAACCGCGCCTATCCGAAAAATATTGAGGTGCTCAACAGACTGATTGCAAAGCGTGATGAGTTGGCAAGACTGCTCGGTTTTCCGAATTGGGCGGCATACGTGACTGCCGATAAAATGGTGGGAAGCGAAAAAAACGCGGCAGAGTTTATTGAAAAAATTGCCGAAGCATCAAAAAAGAAATCAGAAGTCGACTATCAGCAACTGCTTGCACGAAAGCAGAAAGATGTTCCCGGAGCTACGGAAGTACATCCGTGGGAGTCCAGTTATTACGCTGAACTGGTGCGGAAGAGTGAGTATGATTTTGATGGGCAAAAGGTTCGCCCCTATCTTCCGTATGCAAGAGTAAAAGAAGGAGTGCTATCAACAACGGCGAAGTTGTTCGGTGTTCAATTCAAACGAAATACTACAGCGCCCGTGTGGCATGAATCAGTTGAATGTTACGAGATGTTTGAAAACGGAAAATTAGTCGGACGTTTCTACCTTGACATGCATCCCCGCGAAAACAAGTATAACCATGCGGCGCAATTCGGCATCCGCAACGGTGTTGCTGGCAGGCAAATTCCCGAAGCGGCGTTGCTCTGTAATTTTTCCGGAGGAGACAAGAATGATCCCGGATTACTGGAACATAGCGATGTTGAAACATTTTTTCACGAGTTCGGTCACCTTCTTCATCACCTCTTTGCCGGGCGCCAACAGTGGGTGGGAATTTCCGGCATTTCGACCGAGTGGGATTTTGTCGAAGCTCCGTCACAATTGTTGGAAGAATGGGCTTGGGATGCCTCCGTTTTGCAAACCTTTGCTAAACACTATCAAACAAACGAACCAATTCCGGCTGAACTTGTTGAACAGATGAAAAGGGCGGATGAATTTGGTAAAGGATTGCAAGTACGCCAACAAATGTTTTACGCAAAACTTTCTCTTTCATGCTACGACCGCAATCCGAAGGATATTGACACCGATGTATTAGTGAAAACCTTGCGCGAACGATACACACCGTACAAACACGTGGAAGGAACGCATATGCAGGCATCGTTCGGGCATCTCGACGGCTATTCAGCAATTTACTACACCTATATGTGGTCGCTGGTGATTGCAAAGGACCTTTTCACCAAGTTTAATCAAAAAAACATGATGGATTCGCGCGTTGCAAAGAAATACCGTGATGCCATTCTTGCACAAGGCGGTTCACGCCCCGCAAGGGAAATGGTGAAGGAATTTCTCGGGAGAGATTTCAACTTTGACGGTTGGAGGAAGTGGTTGGAAAAGTAGAGTAAAAGATTTTCCAAATCGTTAAGAGTTGGACAATCTTCTTACTACTAAAAAAAGGCGCAGAGTACTGCGCCTTTTTTATTTCGCTTTCTCCGTACTTCTGCGTACTTTTCCAACGTTATGAATATCGTTGTTCTTGATGGATGCACACTTAACCCCGGAGACCTGAGTTGGAGTGACCTTCAATCGCTTGGTTCGTGCGTTATTTATGATCGCACTCAAGCAAATGAAATCATTCCGCGCGCACAACAGGCGCATATTGTGCTCACCAATAAAGTTCCTCTAACAAGAGAAACAATCAATAATCTTCCGTTGCTTCAGTACATCGGTGTTCTTGCTACCGGTTACAACGTTGTAGATGTTGCAGCCGCAAAAGAAAAAAGAATTATCGTCACTAATGTGCCGGCGTACAGCACATATTCTGTCGCGCAAACAGTGTTTGCTCTGCTGTTGGAATTAACGCATCGTGTACGCAATCATGCCGACCTTGTGCGTGCCGGTACATGGTCTGCGAATCTCGATTTTTCGTTTTGGAAAGGAGAATTAATTGAACTTGCCGGCAAAACAATGGGAGTTGTCGGATTCGGAAACATTGGACAGGCAGTAGCAAAGATTGCATCTGCTTTTGGAATGAACGTGATTGTTTTGACACGGACTCCGAAGCAATATCAGATTTCCGGAATTTCATTTGTTGACAAGGAAACTCTTTTTACAACATCAGATGTCATTTCTCTTCACTGCACGTTGACAGACGAAACACACCATCTTGTCAATGCGCAAACCCTATCATGGATGAAACCAACTTCATTTCTTATCAACACCGGCAGAGGCGGATTGGTTGATGAACAGGCGTTAGTCGATGCGCTCAATACCGGACGCATTGCGGGTGCAGGATTAGATGTGCTTTCTGTGGAACCTCCGCCGAAGGATCATCCGCTTCTGTTGGCAAAGAATTGTGTTATCACCCCGCACTATGGGTGGGCAACTGTAGAAGCGCGGCGGCGGTTGATGACTGCGGTTGTTGAAAATGTTCGTGCCTTTATCAACGGAAAACCCATGAACGTAGTCAATCCATAGGATTATAAGGAACAGTTATGAAAAAATTTTTTTTATCGCTACTTCTACCGGTAGCATTATGTGCACAAAATCCGGATGGTAAAAATGCCTCCCTGCATATTACACCGTCGTGGCTATGGGGACAAGCAGACTATCAGCGGGTGACGGCAGTATGGTACCCACCAACGCAGGCAAGTGATGCGCAAAGTGTTCAGACAATTGATGATGGAATACTTGATCATCCGTGGGCATTCGGAATAAGTACCATCATAAAAATTCCAACAACGTCATTTCTCACGGTAAGTTTGTCCTATTCGTTCAACCAGAATTTTCAGGAGTATGGAACAAAAAATCAGAGAATGCCGTACTTTTCACAATTCTGGTCGGTGAACGGTCAACTTCATACATTCAGTGCAACGCTGAGCGTGTACAATCTGTTTTCACTCTATCAAGAATAACATGTCACGGTATCTTCTGCTGGGTAAACTGAAAAACTATCACGGCATTGATGAGCACGAAGAGTCAATGCGCCGTCGTATTATAGAATTTGTCGAGAACAATCCGAACTGTTTTGAACGCACACTTCTTACCGGTCACATCACCGGTTCGGCGATGATTGTCAACAAACCGCGGACACACACATTGTTGACGCATCATCATTCGCTGGACAAATGGCTGCAGTTGGGGGGACATTCTGACGGAGATCCGGATACGTTGCACGTAGCGTTACGCGAAGCAGAAGAAGAATCCGGCTTAACAGGAATTACTGCCGTTTCCGAAAACATTTTTGATGTTGATGTGCATCTGATTCCCGCTCGAAACAACATTCCCGAACATTATCACTATGACATCCGATTTTTATTTGAGGCGGACGATACACAACCGTTGTCAATCTCGAATGAATCGAAAGACCTTGCGTGGGTTCCGCTACATCACATCGAACAGTACACTACTGAAGAATCGGTCCTTCGCATGGTTCGAAAAATTCTTCTGCAATGAACTATGAACCGCCCACTCTGCATCATCTTTCCGCGTTGCTATGCATCGTACTACTGCCCGCGCTGACAAAGTCGAGCAGGTTCAAAGGTAAATTGTTTGATGAGATAGAAATTGCATGACAACCGAACACCTCTTGTCATAGTGCGAGCGTTCACTCGAACGCCTGCTTAATCAAATTCTCATTTTCAACAAATGATTTTTTCAATCTTGCTTCCTCTATAGCGCAACCCGAAGGGGGCAGAATTCGGGGTTTTTATTTTACGCTTTTTGATGGTACATTACTATACCCCTTGCTGACGGTGAATTATCACCCGGTTGGCAGGGGGAAGTGCGTTTTTTAAAGAAATATTATCAAACAATTGTTACACCGTACATATTTTTGGAGAGAAAACCTTCTCTTCCGAAGGATACTTTGCCTCACCAAACCTATGGTACGGATGAGAGTCCGCGTCTGATGTTACTGTTGCACTACAAAATGCGCGGAAGTTTTTATCAATGGATGATGTTAAGAAAAAAATATTTTCAAGCGATCCGTTTCAACAATTAACACTTGCTGAAGCGACAATCGAGCATCCAGTAGTGTTATACGGATTAAGTGGCTCGTTGTGGGCGTTTGCGGCGGCGGCATTGTTTGCCGATCGCTCATCGCAAATTCTTGTTGTTGTGGATGAAGCCGATCGTGCTGAACAACTACGTGACGACTGCCTCAGACTTGTCGGCGATGCGCACGTTCGGTTATGCGTTGTTGAGCCGCGCCATGCATCGCAGCTGCTGGATATGTCGGCACCGCTATCTCAAGTTGAAACATTGAAAGCGTTGCAGACGAATCTTCCTGCTATTTACATTACACACGCCACGGCGCTCGGATTTTCAGTGCCCGAAAAGAAGGAATTTATACGCTCAATGATTGAACTTCGTTCGGGAGAGGAGCATGACTTTCAGCAATTGCTTGAAAAATTGAACAAAGCAGGATTCGAACGAAAGCACATCGTCGAAACATACGGTGATGTTGCTGTCCGCGGCGGCATTGTTGATGTCTTTCCGTTTATTGGCGATAATCCTGTACGCATTGAATTCTGGGGAGATACCGTTGAATCAATTCGGGAGTTCGATGTTCTCTCTCAACGTTCCATTCGTGAGCTTCAATCGGTCAGCATCATTCCGGATGTATTGAACAGAACGACAAACACCGATGAGCATCGTGCAGAAACCACAGCGTCACTTCTTTCCTACCTTTCACCCGATGCCGTTATTCTTTCCGAGGATTTCTCTCTTCATCAAAAAGCATTTGATCGGTTGCGCAGTGAAGATGTGGCAACCGATTTCTCGTTTGAGGACGTTCTTGCAGAAATGAAGAAATTTCCTCAGTACGTTCATTCACTGTTTTCATCTCCGGATGCAATTGATTTTCATTCCCGACGTCAACCAAGCGTGAATGGAAACATTACCGTGTTCAAGAAAACAGTTGCAGAGTTTGCGGAAGAAGGATTTGAAATCATTCTTACATCAGATCGGAAAGAAGAACTGGAACGAATTCAGGAATTGGTAGAGGAAACGAACAGCAGTACTGCAGTTGACAAACGTTTTCTGTTTCAGGATGCCGACGAGGGTAATGCTCACATACAATCGGAAACCTCTGCCCCTGAAACCATACATCTGAGAACAGACACCGTACCAACAATCCACTATTCAACGGAATCATTTCATTCCGGTTTTGTCTATGAACCGGCGAAGCTGGTTCTTTTCACAGAACACGAAATTTTCGGGCGTATTAAAGCACGGACGGAGAAAAAACGAAAACGCTTCAAAGGAATTTCTGCTAAAGAGTTACAAACACTCCGCCGAGGCGACTACGTGGTGCATGTTGATCATGGTATCGGAAAATTTCTCGGATTGGAAAAAATAAAAGTTGGAGGTGTCGAACAAGAAGCCGCGAAACTTGAGTATGCAGAAAAAGGGACGCTGTTTGTTAATCTCAACTATATCACCCGCATTCAAAAATATTCTTCCGCCGAAGGTCATCAGCCGAAATTAAGTAAACTTGGTGCCCCTGAGTGGGAACGACTGAAAGCGCGCTCAAAGAAAAAAATTAAAGATATTGCCCGCGATTTAATTAAGCTGTACGCACAGCGAAAATCATCGACAGGATTTGCGTTCAGCGCAGACACTCATTGGCAGAAGGAGATGGAAGCGTCGTTCATGTATGAAGATACGCCAGATCAGGCACGGGCAACGCTGGAGGTGAAACAGGATATGGAAAGCGAGCATCCGATGGATCGATTAGTCTGTGGCGATGTCGGATTCGGAAAGACGGAAGTAGCGGTTCGGGCGGCATTCAAAGCGGTAATGAACAATAAACAAGTGGCGTTGCTGGTACCGACGACAATTCTTGCGCAACAACATTTCAATACCTTTGCCGATCGACTCGGTCGTTACCCTGTACGTATTGCGTTGTTATCGCGGTTTAAATCGTCCAAAGACATTAAAGAATCGCTGAAAGCAATTGCTGAAGGAGCCGTCGATATTGTTATTGGCACGCACCGAATGCTTTCAAAAGATGTTCAGTTTAAGGATTTAGGATTACTGATTATCGACGAAGAGCAGCGTTTTGGTGTTGCGGCAAAAGAAAAACTTCGGGCACTAAAGGTATCTGTCGATACGCTTACATTGACGGCAACACCAATTCCCCGCACATTGCATTTTTCATTGATGGGGGCGCGCGATCTGTCCATTATCAATACACCGCCCAGAAACCGTTTGCCAATCCATACAGAAATTGCAACGTTCGATAAACGCATTATTCGTGAAGCGGTACTTCATGAAATTCATCGCGGTGGCCAAGTGTTTATTGTGAATGATAGAGTACATACCATTGATACACTCACCGCAATACTCCAGCAGTATATTCCGGAAGCGCGATTTCGCATTGCTCACGGGCAAATGCACGGACATGAACTGGAAAGTGTAATGCTTGATTTTTTACAGAAAAAATTTGATGTACTTGTAACAACAAAAATTGTTGAATCCGGAGTAGATATTCCAAGCGTCAACACCATTATCATCAATCGTGCAGATAAATTTGGTCTCGCCGAATTGTATCAACTCCGTGGCCGCGTTGGGCGATCGAATGTGCAGGCATATGCATATCTGTTGGTTCCGCCAATTTCCACTCTACCGAAGCAAACACTACGGCGGTTGCAAGCCATCGAAGAATTTACTGAACTTGGGTCCGGTTTCAATCTCGCCATGCGCGATCTTGAAATCCGTGGTGCAGGTAACATGTTGGGTGGAGAACAGAGCGGTTTCATCATGGAAATGGGATTTGAGATGTACACAAAGATTTTGGAAGAAGCAGTTACCGAAGTAAAGGAACAAGAATTTTCTGAAATCTTTGCAAAAGAATTAGCGACCACCAAACATTTAGTAGAAACGCAGGTAGAAGCGGACCTTGACGCGTATCTTCCTCAGATATATATAGAAAGCGACACGGAACGCTTCGATATTTATCGTCGCATTTACAAAACAGCAGGTGAACGCGAGATTGACGATATTCGGTTGGAGTTGATTGACCGATTCGGTTCTCCGATGGAAGAAGTTGAAAACCTGTTTGCACTCGCTAAACTTCGCATAGCCGCCTCGCGGGCTGGTTTTCGTAAAGTTGAATTGAACAAACGTACGCTACGAATATTTTTGCCACCGGAAGAAGAAAGAAATTTTTATGACGGTGAACGATTTCAGGAGATGATGGAAAAAGTGTCGGCAACCAAGAATATGCTGCTGAAACAAGAAGGGAAACACCTCCTTCTTCAGACATACGTAAATAGTTACGATGGCATTGTTCGCATTCATGAAGCAATTTCGATTATTGAAAAAATAAACGTGTAATACTCAATGGCTACGAATAAGATTAAAGTTGTTCTCTTCGACCTTGGCAATGTGTTGATGAGGATTGATTTTGACGCTTTTCCAAACGGACTTGGTCTCTACACCGAAGAACAACGGGCGCCGTTTCAGGAACCAATTGGCGCGCTGTGGAGCGTGTATGAAACAGGTCAGATGACGACCGATGAATTTCTCGAAAAGTTATATTCAATATTCAACCGTCAATTTTCCAAAGACCAACTTCTTACGGCATGGAACAGTATTATTGTTGGCGATAAAGAAGAAATTTTTCCACTTGTTCACAAAGTACAGCAGCATTACCATACGGCAATTCTTAGTAACACCAGTCCAAGCCATTGGGAAAAAGTGTTACGCACTTCAACTCTTGTTCAATCCATACCACATCACTTCACCTCATTCAACATAGGTGCAATGAAGCCAGACCAGACTGTATATCATCATGTGATTTCAACGCTTCAAGTTCGACCGGAAGAAATTTTCTTTATCGACGATATCCAGGAAAATATCGATGGAGCAGTTGCTGCCGGTATGAAAGGAGTAGTTTTCAAAAATCCAAAACAAGTAGAGCACATACTTTTCGGATAATACTCTCTTCTTCAAAAATATTCATTTCTTTTCAAGAATTAACTTGACTTTCGCTTGATTTTCCGTAAATTTCGTGTCAATAAGTGGGTAAAAGTGGGTAATTTTTAATCTTCAAATGCTGAAAATTTCCATTTTTCCGCAATTTCTAATTTTTGGTGTAGTCCAACGTGTCTTCTTTTAAAGGTTCGTTCACATATACAGTTGATAGCAAAGGCCGCATTAACATTCCCGCGAAGATGCGGAAAAATCTTTCGCCGGAAGCGAACAATTCATTTGTCATCACCCGCGGATTTGAGCCATGTATTTTTGTGTACCCGCATGATGAATGGATGAAACGGGAAGCGGAAATCAGCAAACTGCATCAAACCGATCCGAAGCATCGGTTCTTCACTCGTATGTTGTTGCAGTTTGCAACCGATGCGGAATTAGATGGTCAATCACGCATCATTCTCCCGAAAGAATTGATGCAGTATGCAAAGATTGAAAACGATGTGTTTATTCTCGGAGCGTTCGACAGAATTGAAGTATGGAATCCGAATGAATATAAGAAGTACCTCGAAAGTCAGCAGGAAGATTATTTAACAGTTGCATCAACAGTTTTTGAAAAAGAGCAATGATGACGTGTTGCAGAAAACGTCATATCATGTGCCGGTGCTGCTTGACGAAGTAGTAGTGCATTTGGTAACAACACCGACCGGAATTTACGTTGATGGAACCCTGGGTGGCGGCGGACATGCTGAAAAAATTTTAGAACGGCTTTCACCGCCAGGGATGTTGATCGGAATTGATGCCGACTCTGACGCAATTGAAGAAGCAACAAAACGATTGAAACGGTTTCAATCATCCATACAGCTCGTGCAAAACAACACAGCGCACATCGCCGACATACTACGTTCGATGCATATTTCCACAATTCACGGATTGTTGTTAGACCTTGGGGTATCTTCTTTTCAGTTAGATGAAGCACGTAAAGGATTTTCTTTTCGCGGCGATGAACGTCTCGATATGCGGATGGATCGTCGGCAAGCGCTCGACGCATTTGCTGTCGTAAATTCGTACAACAGCGACGAACTGGCAAGCGTAATCTGGAAGTACGGCGAAGAACGTCTCTCGCGTCGTATTGCACAGGCGATAGTAAAAAAGAGGGAAGTTGCTCCTGTTGAAACGACAGGTCAACTTGCGGCAATTGTGGAATCAGTTGTAGGGGGCAGGTTTCTTCTGAAAACGCTGGCGCGCGTGTTCCAAGCGATTCGCATTGAGGTGAATAATGAACTGGAGCGACTGCAGAACATGTTGAACGAATCACTGAATATTATCGCTTCGGGCGGAAGAATTGTCGTCATCTCGTACCATTCACTTGAAGATAGAATTGTAAAAAATTTCTTTGCCGAACAGGCGGCAACACGCATACCGTCAGGGAATAAATTTCAGCCGGATATACCACGTATTCCAAAACTAAGAGTTATTACAAAAAGACCGATTGTCGCAAGTGAGGAAGAACAGCGAATGAATCCCCGCTCACGCAGCGCTAAAATGCGTGTTGCAGAAAAGTTATAGTAGGGTAAAAGCATGGTTTCGTTCGTGTAAAACGAGTAGAAATGAAAAAAAATCTTCCACATACACCGATTGATGTTGTTGAAATGCCTGCCTTTAACGATCGGGCAATCTATAATAATGCGCTCAGCGTACCACTCGACCCTCAAGTGGCGGCGCAAGGATATGCCGATCGTCACAATGTGCGTGTGGTGAAATCGCGTCGAAGAACAAAAACATCAAACATCGTCGGTATTCTATTTCTTGTTGCCGTGTTGGCGGTGATATATGTCGGCAACGTTATTGCAGTGAATAATCTCGCAAAAGAAGTGAACGACCTGAATGCGCGCTACACTCAAATTCTAAGCACAAACGAAGTGATCAAAGCGGAAATTAACCGCAAAGCAAGTTTGGAACGGATCAGTCTGCTTGCGCAGGAAAAACTAAACATGGTAAATCCGAGAGAGGCGCCGGTGTGGTTTGAAGTCAGCACAGAAAAAGTAGAAGAGGTAAAAGAAAAATTAGCGGAAAGGGCGCGATAATCTGTCGATTATCGCGAAGGGAACAATGTGGAATCCGTTTGCTAAAAAAAAACAAAGCATCAACGATACTCCTCAGCAGAAGGATTACAAACACCGTTTGCTGATAGTAAAAATTATTTTTTTGCTGGCGTTTATTGTCGCTGGTGCGCGACTGATTCAGATCCAAGTTATAGAATCCAAAACATACCAAGAAATTGCCAAACGCCAATACGAAGCACGGGTTCCACTTCTTGCACAGCGAGGGAATATCTATGATCGGAACGGCAACCTGCTCGTTACGAATTCGAATTTCGTTTCATTTGCAGCTGACCCGACAATCGCGGGGGATGATGCACGATTGATTGCCCGTGAATTTTCAAAAGCAACCGGAAAACCGGAACATGAGTACATTGCCAAACTTCAGTCAAAAAAACGATTTGTTTGGCTTGAGCGCCACCTACGTCCGGATGTTGCTGAAACAATTCCGTTGAAAAAGATAGCGGGCATCGTGAAGATGAATGAACCTGTTCGACTGTATCACTATGACGAAATTGCCGGACAGGTGCTTGGTGCAACAAATATTGATAACGTTGGCGTGAGTGGTATTGAACAACAGTTTGACGGTCTCTTGCGCGGACGAGACGGTTACGTCATTATGCAAAAAGATGGTCTCGGAAGAAAACGTCCATCAGTTGATTATCCGAAAGAAGAGGCCGTCAACGGCTATTCGATAGAATTGACAATTGATGTGCAATATCAGTCGATTGCCGATGAAGAATTGAAGAAAGGTGTGGCGCGCACTCAGGCAGATGCCGGTCTTGTCGTGATGCTTCGGCCGCAGACAGGGGAAGTGCTAGCTATGTCCAACTACCCACAAGTGAATCTTAACAATATCACGAGTGCAGAGTTGTTGAAGAACCGTGTTATATCGGATATGTACGAACCAGGCTCGATTTTCAAAATCGTAACAGCGGCGGCGGCGTTAAAGCATAACCTTGTTAGTCTCGACAAAAAATTTTATGCAGAAAATGGAAAATATAAAATCGAGTATCCCGGAAAAAAAGTACGCTTTATTAACGATACTCATCCGATGCGTGAGATAACTTTTCTGGAGGCAATGGCATATTCATCTAACATCGTAATGGCAAAAATCAGCGATTTGATTGGTCCTGAAAAATTATATAAAGAAGCGCGCGATTTCGGATTTGGCATGCCAACAGGCATTGAATTGCCGGCGGAAATCAGCGGCCAATTGAAGAAAACTTCCGAATGGTCGTTGGCATCACTCAATTCTATTGCGTACGGTTACGAAGTGGGAGTAACACCATTGCAAATTGCCTGTGCATATGCTGCAGTTGCCAATGATGGAGTGTTGATGAAACCGTACCTCGTTCAACGCATCCGGGATGAGAATGGACGAGAAGTTCATTCAGGTCAGCCGGAGATGATTCGTCGCGTGGTGCCGAAAGACGTCAACGACAAATTGAAGGAAATGTTTGAAAGTGTAGTGGAGTTCGGAACGGGAAGCATGGTGAAGATTCCTGGAGTTCGCATTGCGGGTAAAACGGGCACTTCCAGAAAATATGTCGACGGGAAATATGAGGAAGGGAGTTACAATGCGTCATTTGTCGGTTTTTTCCCTGTCGAAAAACCAGAAATTGTCTGTCTGGTGATTCTTGAAAAACCAAAAGCAGGGTACAGCGGAGCAATTGCCAGTGCGCCGATCTTTAAAGCTATTGCCGATCGCATTATCAACAACAGCGGACTGTTAGCGAAAATGATGATTGCTGAACAACAAATACAACAGAGTGAAAATCCCACGGCGGTAAACAACGCGGTCGTTTCTATTCCTAATGTTGTCGAAAAAGATGCCGGAGAAGCCGTTGAAGTGTTAAAGCAATCGGGGTTAGCCGTTAAATTCATCGGTAGTGGAAAGGAAGTAGTACGACAGTATCCTCCTGCAGGGAAAAAAGTGGAGCGTGGTACCATCGTTCAATTGATGATGAATGAGAATACGAATGTTTTTTCTTCATCGTCGGTATCTGTTCCGAATGTGCAGGGACTGAGTTTGCGCCGGGCGGTGAATAAATTAGCCGCGGAACAATTAGGCGTAACTATTGTTGGTTCGGGTATCGTCGTCAATCAGTTTCCCGATGCCGGTACCCAATTGAAAGCGGGGGCAAAAGTAACAATTCTGTGCGAGCCCAAACCCGTTATATCAGCGCAATTGTACTGATGATGAATATCGATGCATCTGTTTGTAGAGTAGAACAATGACTTTATCTGAACTACTGAACGGAGTTACCGTTACAAAAATATTTCAAACGATGTATGGCAAAATGGTGGTAACGCACGATGTGAAAATCAGCGGAGTGCAGTACGACTCGCGGAAAGTACAAAAGGATAATCTTTTTGTTGCCATTCGTGGTGCAGGAAACGACGGACATACATTTATAGGAGATGCTATTGCTAACGGAGCGAAAGCAATTGTTATTGAAGATGACAACGCGATACCTGATTCGATGTGTATGCACCAAGGCATTGTAAAGATCGTTGTAGGTAATACACGCAAAGCGTTGGCGCAAATTGCGGCAAATTACTTTGGGCACCCCGCCCAGAGCATGACAATGATTGGGGTAACCGGTACTAATGGAAAAACGACGACGACCTATCTTATCAAACAAATGTTGGAATCGAACGGGAATACCATGGTGGGATTAATCGGTACTGTTGGGTATTGCGTCGGCAACGAAACATTTCCCGCCACGCATACAACACCGGAGTCGTTGGAGTTACATCAACTGTTTGCAGAAATGAAGAAGAAAGGATGTACGCATGTTGTCATGGAAGTATCATCACATGCGCTTCATCAATACCGTGTGTATGGCATACCCTTTTCCGCCGCAGTGTTTACCAATCTGACGCAGGATCACCTTGATTATCACGGAACAATGGAAGAGTATTTTCAGGCGAAAAAACTATTATTTGATTCGCTTGATCAACGAGCGGTTGCGGTAACCAATGCTGATTCAGCATACGGAAGAAGAATCGTAGAAACCTGCAAGGCAAAACGTGTAACATACGGCGTTGCCAACGCTGCCGATGTACAGGCAATGAATGTTTCTGTTACTATCAACGGTTTTACCGTGTCGATTAATAACAACACCATTTCGACAAAGTTAGTCGGTAGGTTTAATGTCTATAACTTTCTTGCTGCCTATTCGACGATGATCGGACTTGGAATTTCGGTGAATGAAAAAGTATTCGCTACGTTAGCCGCTGCGCCGGGGCGATTTGAACAATTGCCATCCCCCAAAGGATGGACGGCGATTATTGATTATGCCCACACCCATGATGCGCTGGAAAATTGTTTGCAAACAATTCACGAAGTATTGCCGAAAAGCGGAACCAACAAGATCATTACAATTTTTGGAGCAGGCGGCGATAGAGACCGCACGAAGCGTCCGAAGATGGGTGCAGTTGCAGAGCGATTAAGCGATGTTATTATTATTACCTCAGACAATCCAAGGACCGAAGAGCCGATGAATATTATTAACGATATTCTGAAGGGAGTTCAGCAGAAAGACAAAGCGCTATGTGAACCAGACAGGCGAAAAGCGATTATTCAGGGACTGTCGATGGCAAATGCCGGCGACGTGGTGTTGATTGCCGGCAAAGGGCATGAAGAGTATCAAGTGATTGGAACAGAAAAAAAACATTTCAGCGACAGAGAAGAAGTACTAAAGTTTATTCAGCAACACAAATAGAAAAAGATTTTCCAAGTCTTCATTGATTTGGAAAATCTCCCGTTATGAAAAAAATTACAGCCAAAGATTTGCAGAAACTGAGTGGTTCGGAAGTCATCAATAAAGATCTTCTGAAACAACGAAGGATTACGGGAGTTTCTACCGATTCGCGGGTAGCAAAACAGGGCGACTTGTTTTTTGCGCTGAAAGGAGAAAAGTACGATGCACACGATTTCATCGACGATGTCGTGCGAAAGAAAGTCGCAGCAATTGTAGTGCAACGCGAATGGGCAGAACAACACGACGTGTACTTCAGAACTTTTCCCTGCACTTTCATTATCGTGCCGAACACCACGATTGCGTTTGGAGAATTAGCGCGCCTGTACAGACGGAAATTCGAAATTCCGGTGATTGCCATTGGGGGTAGCAATGGAAAGACAACAACAAAAGAAATGATTACCGCTGTGTTGTCGATGAAGTACTCAGTACTCCGCACAGAAGGAAATCTCAATAATCACATCGGTGTGCCGCAAACAATTTTCCGATTATCGCAAGAGCACGACGTGGCGGTGATTGAACTTGGCACCAACCATTTTGGCGAGTTACAGTACCTGTGCAACATTGTTGAACCGACGCATGGGTTGATCACCAACATTGGCAAAGAGCATTTAGAGTTCTTCGGGGATGAAAACGGAGTGGCGCAGGAAGAGAAGGAACTATTTCGATTTCTTGAACACCGCGGCGGTTTCGCATTCATCAACAGTGATGATACATTTCTTGTTGAAGAAGTAAAGCGACTCAAGAAATTCATAACGTACGGGACAACATCCAAAGCAGATATTCGAGCAAAGAAATTCGACATCAATGAATTGGGACAGACAAGATTTTCTATTGAGTGGCGTAAGAAAGATGTTTCGTTTGCGGTGAAACTTTCCGTACCCGGTATGCACAACGTCATCAATGCCTTGGCGGCGTGCGCTGTGGGATTGAAGTTGAAAGTGAAGCCGAAAAAGATAGCAAGTGCATTGCGAAAGTTTTCTTCAGCATCAAAGCGGATGGAGGTGCTTTCACACAACGGCGTTATTATTCTGAACGACACGTACAATTCAAATCCCGACTCTGTCATCGTTGCATTGAAGACATTGAAATCGTTCACCACCAGCGGAAAGAAAATTGTTGTTCTCGGGGATATGCGTGAACTTGGCGACGCATCGAAGCGTGAGCATACCAATATCGGTGTTGTTGCGTCGGAGATGAAATTTGACATGCTCTTTACCTTCGGTCCGTTTTCGAAATATACGAGCGAAGCATTCGGACAACCGTCCAAACATTTTGAATCGAAAGATGAGTTGAGCAACGAACTGAAAAAACTGCTTCAGCCTGGTGATGTCGTTCTCATCAAAGGTTCCCGTGGAATGAAAATGGAAGATGTAGTCCAGCGCGTCACCGCCAGTAATGGACAAGTACCGATAAAAGGATCGCACTGATGTTGTACCATCTTTTGTACTGGATTGAACAAGTATATCATCCGCCGGGATTTGGTGTGGTAAAGTACTTGACCTTTCGTGCAGCAGCGGCGGCGATTACGGCATTGTTCATCAGTTTCATCATCGGTGGCAAAGTCATCAAGATGCTGAAAGCAAAAGGAATTGTGACGACGTACCGCGAAGGGTCGCCCGAGAAGCACAAGCAAAAAGCCGGCACACCAATGATGGGGGGTATTATCGTACTTGCAGCAATTGTCATTCCCACACTGCTGTGGGGAGATTTAACGAATCGGTATGTGCAGTTAATTCTTATTGTTACTACCGGCTTGGGTATTGTCGGATTCATGGATGATTACTTGAAAATAGTGAAGAAGAAAAAAGAAGGGTTGATTGGCTGGTACAAAATTATTGGGCAGGTAACAATTGGAACAATTCTTGGCTATGCACTGTACACTATGCCTGAGTTGAAAGCAATTAATGCGAATACGATTACTACAGTACCATTTTTTAAGAATTTAGAATTCAATTTTGGCGTCTTGTACATCCCGCTTGTCATTTTTATTATTACTGCAACATCGAATGCAGTGAATTTAACCGACGGGCTCGACGGGCTTGCCATTGGTACCGCCGGTATTGTAGCGATGACGCTCGGCATTATTGTGTATGTGTCGGGAAATATCGAGTTCAGCCGTTACCTCAACATTATTTACTTGCGCGGCAACGGTGAGCTGGTAGTATTCTGCATTGCCATGGTCGGCGCGGCGCTTGGGTTTTTGTGGTACAACTCGTATCCGGCGCAAGTGTTTATGGGCGACACCGGTTCGCTGGCGCTCGGCGGCGCTATCGGCGCGTTAACGGTGATGGCGAAAAAAGAACTGATACTGCCGATACTCGGAGGAATATTTTTTATGGAGACCGTATCGGTTATTCTGCAGCGTCTCTATTTCAAATACACCAAGAAAAAGTACGGAGAAGGACGACGCATTTTCAAAATGGCTCCCATCCACCACCATTTTGAACTGCTTGGATGGCCGGAACCGAAGATAGTGATGCGGTTCTACATCCTTGCTATTTTAATGATGATTTTGAGTTTAACGACATTCAAGGTGCGGTAGTATATGGCAAAAAAGAAAGACGCAACACTCGAAGCGATTACGGCATCTTGATAATAAACAACGTGATATAGACGGATCTAGGAAGATTTTGACCAAAAAAAATACCAGCGAAATATCGTTCCAGAACATGAAGCATGAACTATCCAAGAACAACATTACAGTCATTGGTGCAGAACGAAGCGGCGTTGCTGTTGCCCGGTTACTGAAGACAGCCGGAGCAAATGTTTTTGTCAGCGATTTCGGCAAAAGTCAACACACGCTCAAGAATATTGATGCGTTGAAAAAAGAAGGAATCGAATGTGAGTTTGGCGGACACAGTGAACGCGTGTACAACTGTTCGGTTATGGTTATTAGCCCCGGAGTTCCGGCAAACGCTCCGGTTGTGGTTGAAGCACAGAAACGTGGTATCAAGGTTGTATCAGAAATTGAAGCGGCAAGTTGGTTTTGCAAAGGTCCAATTGTTGCAATAACGGGAAGCAACGGAAAAACCACCACCACCACACTGTTAGGAAGGATGTTGAGCGATGCAAAGAAAAAACATGTTGTTGCGGGTAACATTGGAACGGCATTCTCATCTGTCGTTCTGGACGTTGATGAAGAGACTGTTGTTGTTTTGGAGGTGAGTAGTTTTCAACTCGACTTCATCGATACCTTTCGTCCGACGATAGCGATGATCTTGAACATCACACAAAACCATATGGACCGGTACGACAATTCGATGGAAAAGTACGCTTCCGCCAAAGTACGGATTTTCAAAAATCAAACAGCGGATGATACACTCATTGCCAATGCAGACGATTTCTGGACGACAGAGAAGGTCAAGAGTGCAAAAGCAACAGTAGCATACTTCAGCACAAAACAGAAAATATCGAACGGCGCTTATGTGGAACAAGAAATGCTGACGACGCGAATCCAACAAACCGAATACCCCATACTCAACACTCGGGAAATCAGCATCAAAGGGGAGCACAATCTTCAAAATGCAATGGCGGCAACACTGGCGGCGCAGTTCGTTGGTATCGGTCCTGCATTCATTAAAGCAACGCTGAAAAATTTCAAAGGAGTTGAACACCGTCAGGAATTTGTCCGCGAGGTGAACGGCATCAAGTACATCAACAACTCTAAGGCAACAACGGTAGAAGCTGTTGAAGTCTCCTTAAAAAGTTATGATGAACCGATTGTGTTGATGATGGGGGGAAAAGATAAAGGGAATGATTATTCAACCATCTATGAACTTGTAAAGAAAAAAGTGAAAGCAATTGTTGCTACGGGATATTCAGCAGATAGTATCGTGAAGAATTTTGCAGACAAAGTGAGAGTCGAAAAGGTGGAAACAATCGGCAACGCAATTCCAAACATTGAGTCAATGAAGAAAGCGCTCGACACGGCAACTCGTCTGGCGGACAAAGGAGATGTTGTGTTGCTTTCACCCGCCTGCACGTCGTTCGACTGGTTTGTTGATTATGAAGAACGTGGGAGAGTGTTTAAGCAGTTGGTGAATGAAATTCAGGAAAAATGACTGTCATTCTTAAGGTAACGGTCATGTAGGATACCATGGCATCGGAAAAAAATCATATTGATCGTATTACGCTTTTTGTTGTGCTCATCTTAATGGTGGCAAGTACCGTTGTGGTGTACAGCGCGTCATCAACGTGGGCAATGCAGAAGATGCAGTCCGCCAGCGGGTTAGTGAATAAGCATATCACAAAAATTCTGATTGGACTTGTCGTCATGTTCTTTGCCATTAATATTGATTACAAGAAATACAAACCACTGACAAAGTGGGCGCTGATAGCATCAATTGGGTTGCTGGTGCTGACAAAAGTGACGGGCGGAGAAGTAAAAGGGGCGACGCGTTGGCTTTCCATTGGCGGATTTAGTCTGCAGCCGTCTGAAATTGCAAAGTTTGCTCTTTTATTTCACCTCGCCTTCTTACTGTCGAACAAGCGGGAGAAACTTGCAGACTTTAAAACTGGATTTCTGCCGCTGCTTATCTGGATTGGAAGTGTTGTTGTGCTGGTGATGGTGCAACCGAATTTCAGCACCGGTGCAATGATTTTTATGCTCGGCATGATGATGATCTACATCGGTGGCGCAAGAATTAAACATGTCTTGCTGTCATTGAGCGCGTTGCTTCCGGCGTTATTCGTGTACATGGTTAGCGCGCCGTACCGAATGAAACGCATTCTCACTTTCTTTGGGTTTGGCGGAGATGAAACGGTAACATCAACGGCGAAATATCAATTGATGCAGGGAATCATCGGCTTCGGCAATGGTGGAATTTTTGGCGTCGGTATGGGAATGAGTAAACAACGCGATCTGTTTCTTCCCGAGTCGTACGGTGATTTTATCTTTTCCATTGTTGGCGAAGAATACGGACTCATCGGTACGATGGTTTTTCTCGGATTGTTTCTCACCATTTTGTTGCGCGGGTTGAAAATTGCAAAGTATGCACCGGATGATTTCGGGAAATATCTGGCAATCGGCATTACGTCAACAATTGTTTTATATGCCATTGCTAACGCTCTCGTGACACTCGGCTTGGCGCCGACAACAGGTGTGCCAATGCCCTTTGTGAGTTACGGCGGTACCGCTATCATTTTTTCGTCATTTGCCGTTGGTGTGTTGTTGAACATTTCCGCTCAGACAGAGTTGCATCCGCGAGAGCGGCAATTTACAGAACAACAGATTAACAGTTCCGAGCCGGCGGTTGGAAAAATTTATTGATGAGAACAGAGATCAGTCGGCACGCTAATCGTCAGAAAAAGATATGACAATTCTTTTTGCAGCAGGAGGAACCGGAGGTCATTTGTATCCTGCAATAGCAATTGCGGAAGAAATAAGAAAACGAGTGCCCGATGTAAGAATTGTTTTTACAGGTACGAAAGAAAAAATTGAAGCACGAGTAGTTCCTCAACACGGGTATGAATTTGTAACGATATGGATCAGCGGATTCAGCAGGCGGTTGAACATAAACAATCTCCTCTTTCCGCTGAAAGTCGCAGTGTCATTGGTTCAATCGTTCTTTGTCATTCGGAAACTGCAACCAGCCGTTGTCATTGGTACCGGCGGGTACGTATGCGGTCCGATGTTGTTTATAGCATCGTTGATGAGGATTCCAACAGTCGTTCATGAAAGCAACAGTTATCCCGGCGTTACAACTCGGATGTTAGCGCCGCGCGCAACCAAAGTTTTCATCGCATTCGAAGCAACAAAACGTTGGCTTCCCTCAACGGCGGCCATTGAGCGTGTAGGAAATCCGACACGCGATGAACTTTCAACCGTGTCTCGGGAAGAAGGATGCGCATATTTCAACCTCGATCCGAAAAAGAAGACAGTGTTTGTTTTCGGAGGAAGTCTTGGTGCGGCATCCATCAATGCGGCGATGCCAAAGGTTATTGAAGAAGCGTTGAAGCACGATTTTCAAGTGATTTGGCAGACAGGAATCCAACATGTGGAAACAGCAACGAAGTATTCAGAGACGGAGTTAATTCGAATTCATCCATACATCGAACATATTGAATTTGCCTATGCCGCAGCAGATATCGTTGTATCGCGGGCTGGCGCCACAACGCTAGCGGAATTAACACGACTCGGCAAACCGGCAATTCTTGTTCCGTACCCTTTTGCGGCGGCAAACCATCAGGAATTGAATGCGCAAACGATGAAAGAAGCCGGAGCAGCAATTGTGGTGCACGATGCTGAATTGCCACAGCGTTTGTCAAGCGAAGTTGTTTCGTTGTTATTTGATCGTCGTCGCCAAGAAGAAATGCGCAAGTACAGTCTTGCGTTGGGAAAACCGGATGCAGCAAAAGAGATCGTCGAAAAAATCTTTCAATTAGTTTAACGCAATGCACCATGAGTTCAAATACAAACTTGACTTTTACTATCAGCAGTCGCTCATCTATCTGCTGACGCTGATTATCTATGCAGGAGTGAAAGGATCGTTCATCGAAGATAGTTTTACACTCGTTTTTCGCGATCCGATCATCTACATCATTATCTTTTTCGTTCTGATGTCGTTTGGCACACTGCTATTGAACCGCATTCGCGATAGGAAATTGATTATCACAGACAACAGTATTGTGTTTCACCATCGGTTTACCGAGCGTAAAATTAACATCAGCGATATTGAGTGGATACACATCGGCAGAGAGCGATTGGTGCAAACGGCAGGACGTTTTCAGGTTATTATCATTAAAACAAAACATCGGCGCAGAGCATTTCGCATTCGGCTGGGGCGGTACGAGCGTGAGCGCGAGTTGCTGAATGTTATCGAAAAAGTTGCAGAACAACTCCCGAAACGTCAGAAACGATTTCACTTTCGACGAAAAAGAGTTTGACAAATAATTAACTCCATCGGGGATTTAACCGAGAGTGTAAAACTTAAAGCAGTAGAGCAAAGTATTGAATATAGATTTACTCAACCATTGAATAATGTTCTCATCAATTAAAAAACTACACTTCGTTGGTATCGGCGGCATTGGCATGAGCGGCATTGCCGAGATTTTACTCGACCAGGGATTTGCTATCAGCGGATCCGATAAATCATTGAGTGAAGTTACTGAACGGTTGCAATCACTCGGTGCAATTATTTATGAAGGGCATCGGGCAGAAAATGTCGCGCCCGATGTTGATACGGTAGTATATTCATCTGCTGTGGCGGCAGAAAATCCGGAAGTGCAGGAAGCGATCCGGCGAAAAATTCCTGTGGTGCGTCGTGCTGAAATGCTTGCCGAAGTAATGCGGCTAAAGTACGGCATCGGCATTGCAGGTACGCACGGCAAAACAACCACCACCTCAATGACAAGTTTGGTGTTAATGGAGGGTGGACTTGATCCGACGGTGATTGTCGGCGGAAAACTGAGCGGACTGGGTGGAACAAATGCCCGATTGGGAAAAGGAGAATTCATTGTTGTTGAAGCGGATGAATTTGATCGCTCATTTCTTTCCATTACCCCAACCATTGCCGTGCTAACAACACTGGAGGCAGATCATCTTGATTGTTATCGCGATTTGGAAGATATCAAGGGGGCGTTTGTTCAATTTGCAAACAAAGTTCCATTTTACGGATTTGTCGTGTTAAATCTCGACGAACCGGCATTGCAGGATATTCTTCCGCAGTTAAGTAAAAAGAAAGTCATCACCTACGGTCTGCACTCACCGCAAGCCGATGTGCAGGCGCTCGATATAACGCATAAAGAACATACGACAACATTTACAGTTGCGCGCGGCTATGAAGAACTTGGACAGATTACCCTGCAGATTCCCGGCAGACATAATGTGCAAAACGCACTTGCAGCAATTGCTGTCGGCTTAAATCTTGACGTGCCGTTTGCAAAAGCAAAGTCAGGAATAGAAAAGTTCACCGGCGTGTATCGTCGCTGGGAAAAGAAAGGTGAAGTGAACGGCATTACAGTGTACGACGACTATGCTCACCATCCGACCGAATGCAAAGCAACATTGAGTGGCGCAAAATCAGGATGGAAGAGAAGGGTCGTTTGCATTTTTCAACCGCACTTGTATTCGCGTACGCGTGATTTCTACGAAGAATTTGGCAAAGCATTTTTGCTTGCCGATGTGCTGGTGGTAACAGATGTGTATCCTGCGCGGGAAGAACCAATTCAAGGGGTGACGGGAGAATTGATCATCAATGCGGCGAAAAAATATGGTCACAAAGAAACACACTATGTGAAAGACAAAAAAGATATTCCGGCATACGTGAAAACAATTACCAAGAAAGGCGATATCGTTATTACCATGGGAGCCGGAGACATCTGGAAGTACGGTGAACAACTGCTGAAGGAATTGAAGTAATCTATGGAGAACGAACAACTTCATATTGAATTTAACCAGCAACCTCCTACATACGGCAGGCGTGTGTACGTGTATTTTGGGATACTTCTTATTGTTCTTCTGTCGATCTTTTTTGTGAAGGCGCAATGGCAGCACCACGTGTTGGTTACACAGGTGGCGGTCGAAGGAACGAATATTCTTTCACGCGAAGAAATTGTTCGGCTGATGAATCTTCCACCGCGCGTTTCGATGTATGAACTCGATTTGACGTCGATTCAAAAAAATATTCTCGCCAATGCTTTTGTAAAACGTGCAGTCGTTAAACGGGATGCGCCTTCACAACTGCGCGTCATTATTGAAGAGCGAATTCCGGCGGCACTGCTGGCGGCAAACGAATCATACTACATCGACGATGAAGGTATAGTGTTGCCGTATCGCGTGTCTGCAGAGACATACGATATACCCATCATCAGCGGGATAGATTCATTGTCGCAATTAGTAACAGGAAGAAAAATTATCAACAGCGACGTGCAGGAAGCACTCGATATTATTGCTGCAGCGCGCGTAACAAGCGAAGAAATGTTTCATGCTATTTCCGAAATTCGTTTGCGCAACGGTCACGATATCATCTGTTACTGGTTTGAATCTGGAATACCAATTATTGTCGGCAGAGGAAATGTTGCGGAAAAAATTGTGAAGCTGGATGCCTTCCGCGAAAAATTTTTGAAGAACAACAACACCAGTGATATTCAATACATTGATATTCGATATGACGATCAGGTTGTTGTATTGAGAAAAAACTCGTAGAACGATAACGTGTCCGTCACCTCACGGGTGTCGGACGCTTAGACAACAAAGGAAAATCATGAGCGAACATATTTACGTTGGACTCGACATCGGCACAACAAAGATTTGCGCTATTGTTGCGTCGGTCAGCGCCAACAATGAAATCAACATTCTCGGTATCGGCAAAAGTAAATCTGAAGGACTTACCCGCGGCGTCATCACCCACATTGAACGTACCGTTGAGTCGATTAAAAACGCCGTGCATGATGCAGAAGCGCAGTCTGGAGTGAAAATTCAGTCAGTGGTGGCAGGAATTGCCGGCGACCATATTCAAAGTTTCCAAAGTCGCGGCGTCGTGGCAATCAGCGGTGAGGAAATTACGCAATCTGATGTCAATCGGTTGATTGATGATACCAAGCGTATTGCTCTTCCGGCGGATAGAAAAATTCTCCAT
The DNA here is from genome assembly GCA_040753935.1 of Bacteroidota bacterium. GTDB lineage: Bacteria > Bacteroidota > Ignavibacteria > UBA10030 > UBA8401 > SpSt-333. Next base: position 26,111 of record JBFMDF010000002.1, read on the forward strand.
GTTATTCCGCAGGAATTTATTGTTGACGGACAAGATGGTGTGTACGAACCGGTTGGCATGTCCGGAGTGCGTATGGAAGCCACGGTGCACATTATTACGGGACTTGTTACAGCAACCCAGAACATTATTCGTTGTGTTCAACGCGCAGGTGTTGCCGTCAGCGATATTGTGCTGGAACCGATTGCATCAAGCGATGCAGTGCTTGACGGTGAAGAAAAAGAAGTCGGCGTTGTGCTGATCGATATCGGCGGCGGAACGACCGATCTCGCCGTCTTTGCTGATCGAACGATTCGCCACACGGCCGTTATCGGAATCGCCGGTAGTAAAGTTACCGATGACATCCGTCGCGGATTGGGAATACTTACTGCACAAGCAGAAGATTTGAAGATTAAACATGGGCACGCGTACCTTCCGTCAATTGCAGGAAACGAACCGATTACCATCCCCGGTATTGGCGGACGCGAACCAATGACTATTGATCAGCACATCCTGTGTCAGATCATTCAACCACGGATGGAAGAAATTTTGGAAATTGCCGCGCTGGAAATTAAACGATCGGGCTACCAAAAGCATTTATCTGCCGGGGTAGTATTAACCGGCGGTGGTTCGCTCATCAAAGGAACAGCCGATTTGGCGCGTGACGTGCTTGGTATGCCCGTAAAAATAGGCATACCGCGTGGTTTCCGCGGCGGCTTTGTTCGTGAAATTGAGAATCCGATGTACGCCACTGGTGTTGGTCTTGTGCTTCATGCCATTAAAAGTCGTTCACGTGGTTCAGGAAGCAATCTGGCAGAAGAAAAAATAAGTGGGAAAAGAGATTCTATTCTGAACAGAATGAAGCGATGGTTTGATGAGTTGTAAAAACGGACATTAGACTAATAGATGTGAGATTGTTAGACAAATAATGAGGAAATACGGATGCACAACTTCCGTAAACTTTTGGTCTACCAGAAATCTATAAAGTTTACATCAGCGGCGAGAAGAATCATTAAAAAGTTTCCGAAAGAAGAAATGTGGGCGCTCAGTTCGCAATTTAGAAGAGCAGCGGATTCAATCGCATTAAATATCGCCGAAGGATCCGGAAATGAATCTTCAAAAGAAATGATAAAGTTTCTTGGCTACTCAATTCGATCAGCATACGAGTGTTTATGCTGTATCGATATTGCAATGGAGAATGAATATCTGAAATCGTCGGATCGTAAGATTGTTGAACAGTTTATCGATGAGATTATAAAAATGCTTGTAACGTTACAAAAAACTATTTCAAGGAAATCTAATATCTAACGATCTAACATCCAATAATCTTACTGAAGATACCGGAACAACAAAGTGTGTACAAAAATTATTTAACTATTCAATCACTTTAACACAAAGGAGCTACTATGCCAATAGAATACGACAGTCCAGCAGAAAGCGGTGCGAAAATTCGCATCGTTGGAGTCGGAGGCGGAGGATCGAATGCGGTCCACAGTATGATTACACGCGGATTATCCGGCGTGGATTTTGTTGCTATCAATACCGATATGCAGGCGTTGGAACGGAATGCCGCGTCGACGAAAATCCGTATCGGGAAAAATTTAACGCGCGGTCTCGGCGCTGGCGCCGATCCGACTATTGGACAACGGGCTGCAGAAGAAGACAAAGAAGAAATTGCGCGTGTGCTGGCAAACAGTGATATGGTTTTTATCACCGCGGGGATGGGTGGAGGTACCGGCACGGGGGGTGCTCCTATTATTGCCAACATCGCCAAAAGTCTTGGAGCGCTTGTTGTCGGCATTGTCACAAAGCCGTTTACACATGAAGGGAAAAAACGTGCGGCGCAAGCAGAGTACGGCATTGAAGAACTTCGTAAACATGTTGACACGTTGATTGTTATTCCCAACCAACGGATATTAACGATTGTTGACAAAGCGACGCCAATTACTCAGGCATTTGAAATTGCCAACAGTGTCCTCTACAATGCGACGCGCGGCATCTCAGATATCATCACCGTGCCCGGATTAGTCAATGTTGACTTTGCCGATGTTCGGCGCGTGATGCGCGAAATGGGTGATGCATTGATGGGAACGGGAACAGCCACAGGCGAAAATCGGGCCGTAGAAGCCGCACAGAGTGCAATTTCAAGTCCCTTGCTTGAGGGTGTTGATATTAAAGGCGCACAAAAAATGCTTGTGAATATTACCGGCGGACCGAATCTTTCCATTCAGGAATATGATGAATCCATCGGCGTTATTTACGAAGCGGCAGGCGGCGACGTAGAAGTGATTGCCGGCGTAGTAATTGATGAAAATATGACGGAAGAAGTAATGGTCACCGTTATAGCAACCGGATTCAGTAAACAACCGGTAGCACGTCAAACGCAGGATCGTTTTTCGACTTCCGCGCAACGTCCGCGCAGCGTGGTTGACCATATCCCAAGTGGTGTGCGTGATTTGCAGAAACTTGATACACCAACGTATTTACGTCGCGGTATTACAATCAACCCCACACCCTCTCAAGAAGAAAGCAAAGTTCATCCGATAGAATCGCCACAGTCCGATTTAGATCGGCCGGCATTTTTGAGACGGATTATGGATTGATTGGTAGAAACGGATGAAAAT
>JBFMDF010000003.1:0-24623 GCA_040753935.1 Bacteroidota bacterium
AGGAATGACCAGTTCTTTCTTTTTCAGTTTTGGTGTTGAGGGAAGTTTAATTCCTTTGTCGTTTAACTTCATCGCTTGTTTTACGAAATCAACTATCACGTTGTCGGAAGGCAAATCTTCCAGACTGGTGATGCGTCCGAAATGCCCCATGGCTGAACCACCGTCTGACGAACGACGTTGAAGATATCCTTTCGGGTCTTTCAAGAGTTTCGCTTTCCAAAAACTGAACACGGCGTGCTGTTTGAATGCCGCCATACTACACATCATTTCTCCTTTGTAGTCGAAATGCGGAAACGACCACTTCATTGTTTCTTCCACGTCAGGACACGCTTTGTGAACAAGTGAGCGCAGGTGTTGCAATATCGGTCGGGCAAATGGCTGTGCGTTTGCAATGTATGCATCAATGCGTTTGTCTTTAGTTACCATGCCGGATTTTCACAATTGCGTTGTAATAGGAATTCATGGAAAGTTACATCACTCTCGGAATAATTTCATCTCTTTTGCCAACAAGGTGTTGCCTTGTTGCAGAAAAGATGCAAGACCGTAGTACGGTAAAGACTTATTAAGGCACATCCCAACTCTGCACATCATCGGGATCAAAATCGACAATCATTATCGCCTTGCTTTTGTCGCGAATAATGGTTGGCACCGATAGAAGGGCTTCTTTTTCGTTATCTGCTTCAATCATCGCCCAGGCACAATGTTCACCCGCCTTGCATCCCCAATGAAAGTGTGTAAGGTAACCAATGGCAAGCGTTTGTTTAATAACTTTAGTGCAATCTTCCGCCGTGTGTGGCGAGACAACAAGAAACTGCGGCATACCTCCTCCTGTAATAATGCTGTAAAATACAATGTGTTGCACACAAAGTCATCACAAAAGTTTTCTTCCGAAGTAACAAAATGTTGGATGCATATCTGCAATCCGCGGAGATACCGGCTATAGCGTCCTAATCATGGTGGTCCGCCGGCTGCATTCCCTCAGCGCCCGGAAGTTTTCCAGCCAGCATCTGTGGATTATGAATCAACACCGGTAGATGTTGCGGGCAAATGTAGAATGTTTTGTTCTGATATATCAGTGAAATAAGCGGTGTGTGTTCCTGCGTTCGCTCGCAGAAAAGACAATGCGGTTGCATACGTTTTGTACGATGTTGTTATTAAATAGTGGTTATTCTGTTCCTTTCAATCCACCATGCCCAGAGAACGAAAAGCCACATAGTGTTTCCCGCGACAGCAATCATTTGTTCGTTTGGTGGGGTCGGTCCAAGAATATTTCCAAGATGAATAAGAAAAAGAAATGCGGCAAGTCCGTAAAAAGCATAGGTTCCTGTTTTATTTTTTGCAGTTGTAGATTGTGTATACAAAAACAATCCAGTAAAAAATATCCCAAACTCTACAATGATTGTTGCCGCAACATTGTTCCATAATCCTAATCCCAATTTTGTTGAATCATTGCCGAGTATTGGTAAATCAGGGCGGTGAGTAAGGAGGTCAAGAAACCAGTGGCTGAAAACGACAAGAGCCGCAACCATTGCCTCGCGAGAAAGTCTCCGTCTGAAATAGTACACTGCACCAAACAATATCGACCAACCAATTGCACCAATTAAACTATGCGTGATTGGATAGTTGTAAAAATCAAGCGGTGTAAAAGCTGTGTTACCAGGGTCAATACGTACACTTTCTAATCCCAGCAAAAGAAATATCGGCCAGAGAAGATCTACCAACTGCGATGCAGCGAATAATGTTGCAAGGTTTGTTTTTGGTGCCACTTTCTTAGCGGCAAACGCTACGGCAAAATGCCCAATGAACACATACACTCCGGTAGAGGATTGTAAGATTATCAAAAGTTACAGTTTATACTTACGGCTACCATTATCGAGCAAGCATCAACTAATGCAACCGTAGTTTTTACGGTATTGGATCAACGTATGAATTAATGCTCGTGGTGGATGTCATATCCGCATTCCCAATGTTCATCGTATCCTACGCCGACGCTCTGTGACGATGACTCTTTACGCGGAAATTTCTCATTCATCATTGCCGCATTGTAGGCAAATGCCGCCATAATGACCGCCGCCTGTTTCAAATCTTCCTCCTGTGCTCTCTCCCATACATCAGTGGTGGAATGCCACGTGCGTGTGTCGTATTCAATCGGGTCTTGAATGAATTGAAATCCCGGTAAACCGATACCATCGAATGCTTGGTGGTCAGTTCCGCCGGTGTTGGAAGCGGTCAACGTTGATGCATCAAGGTCTTTGAAGGGAGCGAGCCAGGCACGGAAAATTTTTCTGGCCGCTTCGTTTCCCTGCATATACACGCCGCGCACTCTTCCCGTGCCGTTATCATTGTTGAAATAGATGGAAAATTTATCTGCTTCTAATTTCAGTGAATCGCGTTTTCCAAAATGCTTTTCGACATACGCACGCGATCCGAGCAATCCCTGTTCTTCTCCGCCCCACAAGGCAATGCGTATAGTGCGCCGTGGTTGTGCGCCGATGGTTTTTAGAATTCTCATTGCTTCCATGCAGGCGGTTACGCCAGTTCCGTTGTCTGTTGCTCCTGTTCCGCCATGCCACGAATCTAAATGTGCGCCGATCATTACTATCTCATCTTTTAAATCAGTACCCGGAATTTCCGCAATAACGTTGTAACTCGAATCATCTCTTTGCGACGTCCATTCAACATCAAGTGTCATTGCAAGTTTAACTTTCTCTCCTTTTTCAATCATACGAATCAATCGATTGAAGTGTTCGTTTCCAACTTCAACCTGTGCAGGAAGTTTTGGAGCGTTACTTTTGTATGCTTGAATGCGGTACGGGCTTGTAAAAGGGGTATCTGGATGCATCGGAACAGACGCTCCCATCACCCAAACACTTCCTGCTTGACTGCGAGGTGTTGGCGCGCTGGTAAGCACAGCAAGGGGATTTTCTTTTTGAATCAACTGCCACTTTTTATACGTTAGCATTGCCTGTTGTGAGGAAGGACGCCGCATGAACCGTTCTCTTCGCGCGCGAGGCGAGTCGGCATTGGCAAGGTCTAACAGTTCGGTATCGGTAAGCCGCGTTGCAAGTGGTTTGAATGCCGCCTGCACTTCAATGGGATTGCCCATGAGAACAAATTTTCCTTTTAACTTTCCCTTAAATGTTTCCAATGCACTGTCTGTTTCCGGGTTAAAGTACATCACTTCTCCTTCTACTTCTTTGTTTCCCAATCCTGTTGACCACGCTTTGGGGTACGAGGTAAGAGGTTGATGTTGTTTTCCAATGATAGTTGCAGAGTATTTTTTTAATCGCCAACCGCGTCCAAACGGTCCCCATGATTCGAGATGCACATTTGATAATCCCCATTCGGTTAATGTATTTTTTGCCCATTGAGCAGAAGCATTGAATTCCGGAGAGCCGGTAAGTCGCGGACCGTAGACATCGGTAAGCCACGATAAAATCTCACGTGCGTGAGAGCGGTTCATCCCTTCATCACGAATTTTTTCCATCATGAGGGAATCTGGTTTTTCTTGTGCAAGAGAAATCTGTACAGCAATGAGGGCGAAAATACAAAAAAGTTTTTTCATCGTAGTTCCATCGTTATTTAGTTTTGTTCTTCTGTTGACGTTGAAGGTTGCAGAGAATCTGCAGGTACTGCAGATTTGGTTTGTTTCTTTTGCGGTTCACTGAGAGAATTCAGAAAATCTTTTCTCATGTTTGCGGCAACGCGCACATCGGAACCGTTCTGCCAAATTTTTCCATCCCACACACGTGCTTCTATTTTGAACTCTAATCGTTTATGATCAGGAGTAAACTTTACCACAATGCGTACTTGATATTTGTCGTTCTGCATATCTTCGGTAAAGTACGAAGGACCGAACGCTGAACGAACATAGCCGTCTTCTTTTGAAATCATCTCCAATTCAAATTTCTTGGTGATGATGTAGATGACGCGTTCCCACGCGTCGTCGTACTTAATCGTCGGCTTAATGTCAATCACCTCCCAGTACTGCTTTGTCATCCGCATAAACGAATCTGGCGCAGTGGTGCCGCAACCAAACAACAACAATGCAGTGGCTAAACCCATCAACATCGTGAACGTACGCATAGCGGTATCCCCTATAAGATTTTTGTGATAGAAAGAATATACAACTTTCTTTAAAAAATGACAGCAGATAATTCATCGAAAGGAATTCAGCACCTACTGCGGCGTTATGCGGCATGACTGCATTCGAATGCAGAGAGAAGCAATAGCAGGCTTGTTACTGTTTTTCTTTTTTCAGTTTACCGCCGAATTCTTTTCTGAATTTGTTCAGCTTTGGATTGATTACCAGCATGCAGTATGGTTTGTATGAGTTTTGATTGTAATAGTTTTGATGGTATTCTTCGGCTTTGTAAAACGCTGTAAAGGGAGAAATTTCCGTTACAATCGGGTCGTCCCAAATTTTGGCCTGCTCGGTTTCTTTTTTTACCTGTTCGGCAATTTTCCGCTGTTCATCGGTGTGGTAGAAAATAACTGAGCGATACTGCGTGCCGACATCGTTTCCCTGTCGGTTCAAAGTTGTCGGGTCGTGTGTACGGAAAAACACTTCGAGCAGTTCTTTGTAAGAAATTTTCTTTGGGTCGAAGGTTAGTTGAATCACCTCAGCATGTCCGGTGCGGCCGGTGCACACCTGTTCGTACGATGGGTTTTTTACATTTCCTCCGGAATATCCTGACTCGACTTTTTCAACGCCTTCGAGCCGCTGATAGATTGCTTCAACGCACCAGAAACATCCGGCGCCGAGTGTGGCAACTTCGTAGTTCATAGTTTTTTCCTTTTGTTGAGAGTGGCTTTGTCCCGACACAACTAAGAGCAACATCAACGTTATTATCATGAATGATTTCATAACTCACCTCCATGGTAAATAACGTTGTTACTGATGAAATAATTCTCACGAAAGTATAACATTTTGGTATGAACCGCGGAGAAACGTAATACACTTGCAATGTGCGTTTCTTACAGAGTCTTTATTCCGTTTGATACTGCCATCATATTAATCATGCGGTACAACAGTCGACTGCCGACATTTGCATCCCACTCATCGTTACCAGGTGAAACTTCGTTAATGTCGAAGCCGATAATTGTTCTTCCGCTTTCGACAACGGCTTGAATAAGATGTAGCGCTTCTTCAAATTCAAATCCTCCGGGTACCGGTGTGCCGGTGTTAGGACAAAGTTTAGGGTCAAGACCGTCGATATCGAAACTGATGTACACCTGCTGTGGTAAATGGTTGATAATTTCGCGATGGAGTTCTCCACTGCTTTTTCCTTCAAAAAGCGCGTGCTTCATTTGCTTGTCGAAATATGTAACGACGCGTCCATTAGATGCATTGATAACATTCACTTCTTCTTCACAATAGTCACGAATGCCGGCTTGTACTATTTTTTTAACAGACGGAATTTCTTTCAGAACGTTGAACATGATAGAAGCATGAGAGTATGTAAATCCTTCATACGAATCACGTAAATCTGCGTGGGCATCGAGTTGCAAAATTCCGAATGCAGAGTACCGTTCTGCCAGAGCATGGAGAAATCCGAGCGGAGTGGAATGATCTCCGCCGAGAAGTGCAACCATTTTACCGGCTTCAAGATGGGTAGAGGTTACTTTTTTTACATACTGAATCATCGATTCACAAGCAGCGTTGATCTCGCGGCGAATTTTTTTCATCTGCGGATTTTTTCGATAATCTTTACCGCTTGCAAGTAAATCGATGTACCGTTCTGCGCGTTTGCGGAGTTTGTTGCTTTGTGTTGTTAGTACGGTTGAAATCGAATCCATCGCAATACCGAGTTTCCATGCGTTGGGAAGGTATGGATCATACAAATCAACCTGCATTGAAGCGTTGTAGATTGCTTTGGGTCCGCGAGCGGTTCCTCCGCCGTACGATACGGTAACTTCCCACGGTACCGGTACAACAACAACACGTGCCTCGTTGACGGTAAAGGGAAGTCCAAAAATATTTGCACCTTTCTTTCCTACGTCATTCGGATTAAACGATTGAATTTTTTCTTGCAGCGACATAGACGATACTCCTGTTCGATCAGATGAAAAAGAACAAGCCCCCGATTATCGAGGGCTTTATTGATAAAATACATTAAAAGTTTTACTACAGAATGTTGTTCACACTTTTCCAAAACAAATACTTGCATTCGTCCCGCCGAAACCAAATCCGTTAGAAAGAGCGTAACGAATTTCTTTCTTTCGCGCTACATTCGGCACGTAATCCAAATCGCACTGCGGGTCGGGCATTTCCTGATTGATGGTTGGGGGAACGATTCCCTCTTTTAAAGCGAGAATAGTCATCACCGCTTCAATAGCGCCGGCACCGCCAAGCAAATGTCCGTGCATCGATTTGGTAGAACTGACCATAATTTTTTTTGAGTGCTCGCCAAAGAGCCGCTTAATGGCGACGGTTTCAGCGATGTCTCCTAATTCTGTTGAAGTGCCATGAGCATTGATGTAATCGATGTCTTCAGGTTTTAAGCCGGAATATTGAATGGCGAGTTTCATTGCCCGCATTGCGCCATCGCCATCTTCGGGCGGAGCGGTATAGTGAAATGCATCAGCAGTCATACCGACGCCGAGAATACGTGCGTACATCTTCGCGCCGCGTTTTCTTGCATGGGTTTCACTTTCAATTACAAAGACGCCGGCACCTTCACCCAAGACAAAACCATCACGACCTTTATCAAATGGACGGGAAGCTTTTTCCGGTGCATCATTTCGTCTGCTCATTGCACGCGCAGCGCAAAATCCGGCAACGCCGAGTTCGATAATAGGCGCTTCTGCGCCGCCAACGATCATCACATCCACTTCGCCGCGGCGAATAGCATGAAAACCATCAGCAATGGCGTGATTACTTGTCGCACATGCCGATACGACGCTGTAGTTCACCCCTTTTGCACCAACACGAATAGCAAGCAAGCCGGAGATCATGTTGATGATAACACTGGGAATAAAAAATGGCGACACATACTTTAAACCATTTTGACTTAATTTGACGGTTGTTTCACTAATGCCGGTTAACCCACCGATGCCGGAACCGATGATTATGCCAACTCGATCGGCATTTTCGGGGGTGATTTGTAGTTGTGCATCGGCAATTGCATCGAGAGCGGCCGCAATACCATACTGAATGCACAGATCCCAACGGTTAACTTCTTTCGGCTCAAAATATTTTTTCGGATCAAAACCTTTTACCTCACCGGCAATTTGTGTCGGATACTTTTCTTTCGGAAAGCGGGTGATATATCCGATACCGGATTTTCCTGCGATTGCGTTCTGCCACGATTCCTCAACAGTGAGTCCCAGCGGGGAAATTAATCCCATTCCCGTAACGACGACATTCTCCATAGATTATCCTATTAAATAATGATGTGAAGATAGGGAAATTTTAGAAGTTGAACAAGGAAGGATTACACAGCGTTCCGCACTATTGAGGAACGGTGTATGCAGTCGAATTAAATGTCCAAAAAGATCGATTTAAATGTCATTTAAACTAAAATTCATCTTTTGAGGTATGCTAATTTGGCAGAAAAACATTTATTAGAATCACATCAAACCGAGAAGTTCATTTGTTTTACCATTCAACACTTCTATTGTTTTCATTTTTTATTTTTTCACCACCACCTGTATGTTTACCACATTCAATCCGTTTGCTTTTAAGCATTTGTTCAACTCAATCTGTGCCTCTTCAAGTCTGCGGGTATAATACTCCACATCGTCGCGCAGATCAACAATTTGTTGTGCTACCTGCTCTGATAACACTTGCGGCTGATTCGCGATTTGGTTACTCATCAGTCCAATCTTCTTGTTCAACGCTTCCTTTTGCGCTGTGAGCGATTCGATTTGCTGTTTCAGTTGTTCGTTTTCTTGTCTGAGAGACATTGTGAATCCTTTCTTATGGTAATGTTGTAGAATATGTCCACGTGGCTGCCGTTCCGTCCAGACGCATATATCTGTATCGAACAGTGCCCGCGTCGTTCCATTTGATAACTAAGTAGTAGCCGTTGCCAACCGAGTCGTAAATAAATATGTGCGCGTCAGAATCTTGTGTAGGGCTTCCGGTGTCAGCTCGCTTGACTATCACTTGAGCGCCTTCCATATAGAAGTTGCCCCATTTCTTTGTCGCCGAGCCAAGATTTTGACCTGCGCTTGGAAAGAGATTGCCAGCAGCATCGAGAGTGAGTTGATTTGTTACCGCTCCGTTAGCAGCGTTCGTATAGAACTCAAGCCGTGTCGGAGGTCGCTGGTTGTCTGTAACATTTCCGTCAACGACGACGGCAATTTTCGCCGTGTCCCAATAACCCGTAGCGCCTGAGTAAGCCGCGCTTCTAATTTCGAGTATGGCTTGACCGTTGCTCACGTTACTTCTCGACGCCTGCGTGCCGCCAGCCCTTCGTCCGTGATAAATTGCCGGACCCCCTGCGCCGTCAAGATAACCCGACGCCGCGCCGTCCGCGCCGCCGTAAAACAGCGGCGTGATTCCCGCTGAGTCGTTAGTTGTTACGCCGAGCGACAGTTTAGATGCTGCCACCTTTCCGCCAAACACTGTGTCGCCGCTACCGCCGTAGTTACGCAATCTGTTTGATTGTGCGATTGATGTTCCAGGGGTGCCTGTTGTCGGTGATTTGTGGTAAGTAATACTTGCAACAGATGCCCTGCTTTCGAGTATCTCAACACCGATGTCAACCCAACTTTCAGGCGATTTCACCCATACACTCCAAGACACCTGCGCTCCATCGTCAACATCTTTCACGACGCGCATCAAATCGCTTAGAACCGAACTGCTATACCCCGAATGTCCTACCACATCGTAATACCATTCCACATTGCTTGATGTTATCGGGCTGTTAGTTCTAAATCTAATCTTGCCAATTAAGTGCGCGTAGTTGACTCCATCTTCCGTAATATCTATCGCGAAACGAAGCGATGAGATACTGTAAACCGAGGTCGCTTGAACCGTCAGAATTTTGTACCAGACGTTTGCAGAAGTGCCGTTTGTATCAGCCAATGTAAACCGCGTTAGCCTGTTGTATTGATTGAAAGTATTGTTCCACTTGAAGCCTAAAGAGTCATGATAACCAATACCGGTGATTGTTAAACCTGCAAACGTCGGGCTATCGGTCGTACGGATATTCTGCACGGTGTTGACTGTAACATCACCGGTGCCTGCATCGGCACCGGTTGAGTTGATTGAGATACTTGAGCCTGCGACAATCTTCCGAATAACAGCCTGCCCGACGGTCGAGACATTCAAATCATCTCGCCGAACACCCTCATTCTCTATTTCTGTTGTTCGTATAAGTGTTCTGCCCATACTATTGTTTCAGATAGGTTGCTAAAAGAACATCGCCTGTTGCTGGCGCGTAGAGCATTGTGATGTTCACGCCGCTAATCGTGTAATCATTTCCCGCGCCGCTTCGCAGCCGGATTCCGTTTAGGTATAATACAACACTGCCCGCGACCGGAGGGTTTGCAAGCGTAAACGCTGTATTACTTCCGTTGATTGCGCCCGTCGGAACTTCTTCAGCAACGTAAGAGGTGTCGAGTATGAATACTCCAGCGCGGTTTGGAAGATAAAATGACCTCAGCGCTGATAAACCTTCAACATTGATATTTGCATAACCGCTTATATTTAATCCACCAAGACCATCGCTGGATAATTGCGATGCAGTTCCACCTCCCGGGTCTAACGCTACATTAATAAGCGTGAGCGTTGGATTAACTTTTAATCCATTCACATCTTTTTGCAGTGTGTTACCACTAAGTGCAACCGAAAGACCGTTCGCATCGCGCGTAAGACCAGGGTTTGTTGCGTTCAGTTTCACGCGCACCGCATCGGAGACAATCTCAATACCGTCTCCGGCATTGACATCAATCGTGTTGCCTGTTTTCGTCAGACCGTTACCGGCGGTGATTTGACCAAGACCGCTTGTTTGTGTGAATGTAAGACCTGTTGTGCCGAGCGTGATTACGTCGTTGGTCGTGAGAGTCCATTGTGTATCGCCGTTCACCGTTCCCTCGTTCACCCACATCGTCATTCCACCTTTCACCTCTGCGCTTGTATCCGCATCTGTTGCGCGAGACCACGCGCCAGCAGAAACGACATAGATACCGTTTTGAGCGGGTGTCGTCTGGTCTTTTACAAGAACTCGGTCTCCGGCAGAAAGCGCAACGCCGTCAATCGTCTGAGTGCCTGAGAGGGTTATATTCCCCGTTGTTGCGACTCGCACGGACTGCTTCCAGAATACGCCGGTTGAAACAAGGTTGTCCACGTAGTTCTTTGTCGCCGCGTCTTGCGCGGAAGTTGGGTCTTGAACATTGATAACGCGCTGCGAACCAGCGTTGAACGAACCGGTCATTGCGACCGAGCCGTCCTTCTTCAAGAAGTTTGCGCCATCAGCAAGTTTGCTACTTGCAATCGCTGCGCCGGAAGCTATCTGCGCGTCGAAAATTGTTCCAGCAAGTATTTGTGTATTACCGCGTATTTGCATTTGTGCCATGGTAGACCTCTTTTTTTATTGACGGCACGGATGGGCATCCGCGCCTACTATGTGATATAAATAATTGAGACGGTATCGCCGGTAAGCGGCGCGTCGTTAAGTTCAAATGTTGTTGAATTGATTTTCGTGTAATGCTCGTTTTGAATCTGCGCGATGCCGTTGACTAACACCGTCGTAAATGGAAACGGCGAGGTAAACGTTTTGTTCGCACCATCAATTGTTCCCGCCGCACGCGCATGGATTGTTTGGTTGACTTCAACTGTCAGATTGTTGATGATAACTGCGCGTATGTGCTCAAGTCCAGCGCCGACCAGTTCAATAGTGCGTGCAGTGAGCGGCCGTGCAAGATTGATCTTGGTATATCCCGCGTTCACTATCAGCGGCAATGACGGCGTTGTCTCATCTACCGGATAGACCCCTTCCGGTGGATCAACATCATGCACAATGCCGGAAATCATGCATTGCGCACTCGCGTCAATCAGTAACGAGACAACTTGTTGATTGCTGCCCAAGTCTATCTGATACGTGGTCATACGCTTAACACCGGCACAATGTAAAATGCAGTACCTGCTGGCAGCGAGATGTCTTCCAAGTTGAACGAGTAGAGCATCCGTGATGCGAACGGCTCGCCGGCAAATTCTTCCGGACGGACAATCATCAAATTAACTAATTGTGTGCTCGTGTTCTGGAGCCAATACTGGAAGATGACATTTGTCGAAATGTCGGCGTTGAATCTGCTGTATCTCTGTATAACACCGCCGGGCAATAGTCCAACGACGTCAAAGCCGATGACACGTGCATTGCTCATAAATATCTGCCAGTCGCTTTGCGTGACCGGATCGTCAACCTCCGGAGTAACAATCTTCACAGTCGCGCCGGTGATCGTTCCACTCTTCACGCGCGCCTGCACATATTCTTCGGTGGCAAGAGTCTTACCTTTGCTGCGAACTTCGTGATTTGGGAAGTTTACGTGCGAAGCATTAGGCGATGTGCGTAATAGTGACTGCCAGCTGCCTTCTTGCCTAACATCAAGAGAAATAGCATCTGAATTGGAGTCATAAGAAAATCGTCCTTTCGGCGTCCCGTCTCCCTTCTGCAATTCAATCGCCGCTGTGTCGCTCTTTATGATTATCGTTTTTAAGAATGTCTTTATTCCGTCAATAATTTGGTCGGTCGTCAACTTCACCATATCAAGCAGCGCCGACAGCAGCGCATACCGCCCGTCATGATCTCCGCTGGTTTTGTGCGCGGTGAGCGCCGCATCCTGCGCGGCTTGTTGTGTGTCAATTTCGGTCTTCGTGTAATACAGTGACGGATGACCTTCTCCGACGTGCGCGGCTTGCTGCGCTTCGAGGGCATCGGCAGTCGCTTTTAAGTTTGTGTCGTTCGTGTTCCATTTTGTGCGCCCTTGATTAGGAGTATCAGACGAATTGACAAGTTGAATTGTTGTTGGCATATATTGTTATCCTTCCCATGCGTTAAAATCAGCATAGAGTGCTGTGAGTTCGTCAAACGTATTGCGCCGATCACCCCAGTAATGCAGCGGATAGTTGAACGGCGTATCGTACCGCTCCTTTGAGCGAAACGTTATTTCTAAATTCAAGATTGCCATTGCTGCGTGATCATCGTCAAATTCGATGCTTTCCGAAACCTCAACATCGTAATACTCGTTGGCATTGTCTTGATTTGGGTAGAACTTTCTATCGGTAATTGACGTGTTAAACAGGTCGCGAAAATTTTCCGCAAGTTCATACTCTGCGCCGTCAATGGTGAATACTGCCCTGTAGTAATAGCCGCGCCGCTTCCATTCTTTTTTCCCGGTGAATGGATTTTTGTATTCAATTTCATCCGATTCCCAGCCTTGATTGAATGTTGTGTACTGATCCGGCGAAAACACATGCGTTTTTGTTACGCCATTCAATGTGTAAACCAATTTCGGCGTCATACAAACTTTCTCCCGATAATTTTTGTTGTCTCGTTCACAAGGTCGTCTTCAATTTCGGTGATCTGCACATTCACCCCTTGCACGGCAATCTTTTCCAGCGGATTCACCGGCAGCAGTTCTCGGTAGAGAACGTCAACCTCTTTATATGGATTGACGGCTGAATAAAAATGGCGTTCGCAATATTCAATCGGTGATATGCCTATCCAAGATGGATTGCTAAACTTGAACATTGGCACGTATTTCGATGGCAATTCAGCCGGAAATTTATTGTCAAAAAGAGACGAAGGAACTCGTAAATCTAAATTGTCACTCAGATCAAGTTCGGCTCCGATGTCATGCACCTTGAACAAGACATCCCCAAAGCCATATTCAATACCAGGATCAAAAAATTTTGAGAAACGATTGAGCAATAGATAGAGACCTGATTCAGTGTACCGAACAAAACCGTGCGCGGGAAGTTGGTTAATGATAAATTGCGCTGGAAAGAATACAGCCGCATAATCAGGATTTTTGTGTTCTTCCTTGTAGTCGGCAATCAAATCATCGTATCCGATGTGGAGTATTGATCCAATTTTTTTACGGGACAATAATTCCAACCCTTGAAATCCGCTGACCAGATTGTTATCTACATTCAACACGCCGCGTACATGTTTGGCTAAATCAATCCAAAAGTTTCTGCCAAAATAATTTTCATGCGATAGTTGCTGTGCAAAGACAAACAACACATCCAACTCATAACCATTCCATTCATGATCGGAAGAACCGTATGAGTGCCTGAAACTGGAGTCGGTCGGCAGTTTCAAACTTTTTAACTTCTCAAAAATCTTTTTGGC
This sequence comes from Bacteroidota bacterium, assembly GCA_040753935.1. GTDB lineage: Bacteria > Bacteroidota > Ignavibacteria > UBA10030 > UBA8401 > SpSt-333. Next base: position 13,305 of record JBFMDF010000003.1, read on the forward strand.
AACGTGCACCACTGTGAATGAATATTCCATCTTCTCCGGATCGAAGGATGTTCCTTCGGCTTGAAATGTGCCGCGAAAGATGCAGGTTTGGTCTCTGAACGCAACAAACGACACTTCTTCGCCGGCGGTGACGGCAGCATACAGTTCCTGAGCGTCAACGCATTGTAATTTCACATCGCCGGCAACAAAGGCGTATTGTTCCTCTTCGTAGCGCCGGGTAAGTTTCAACTCTTTCGGACGCACGATAAAGACTCTTTCTTTTGTAAATCCAGAGATACTGATCATAATAATGATTACGCTGATTGCGCAGATTACAGTGCGAAGGCAGCGCGAGTGCGCTGCAGTTTTTTATCTGCGCGGTGATACTGCTGAATATCGAAATTCGACTGAATGACGATCTCGTTTTTAATATTTGCAATCGCTTTTCGTAAGCTGGAAAATTCTTTTTTCAGATCGTCAATTACCGTTCCGCTGCTGCCTGCGGTTTCATGACGTGTACCTAAAATTGAAATGCGTACATTATCAGAAATTGCCGGAACATAACCCTCTGCTAAGCGTAAAATGTTTATTGATTCAAATGTCTTTGGGAAAATACCATCATTAATCATTCGTAATGTTTTCGGATATTCTGCCGTTCGTTGTGCATTGATGATTGATTCTCCCGATGAAATTAGTGCGAGTATATTATCGTCTGTTGGTCCTCCGGGCCCGGTGACAACGCCATCCGGAGTAACTCCTATCCGACCTTGTGCAAACCTAGGGAGAAAAGCACTCAACGCTGCTTGCATAGCAATTCCGGCGGCCGGCGCGATAATGAAAGCCAACGGTCCGGTTGAAGCAACAACAGAGGCAATGTATGTGGCAACCGATTCAGCAATTTTGGCAATGATTGTTTTCTTCACCGAACTAACAATATTTTCACCGACACTTCTTTCTGCCTCATATTGAGCGGCTGCTGATACAATCATACTCTTTGTTGCTTCTTCACGTGCTTTCTTTTCGGATTCAATTGCATTAATCTTTTCGCGCGAGCGTTGTATTTCATCTTGCAGACGCTTCTGTTCATTTGTATCGGTTGTTTCGCCCAACTGTTTTATTAGTGTAGCAAGTTTTCTTTTCGACTGTATGAGTTCATTATCAAGTTCGAAATAGTACGCATTGCGAATAAACGCATCATCTAAACGCTGCTGTTCGGTCGCGTTAATATCACGATTAATCTCTGCTACCGTATTGGCATTTGCCAGAGTGTTTTTTGAAATAGCAAGATTGTATTCAGTATTGATGGACTCAGTTTTTATCTGTGCCGTTGTTAAAGCGCTTGTACGTTTTTCAGAAATTTCAGTAAGCGTTTTCGACCGTTCTTCAGGATTTTTAATTTTGTTTGCCGCATCTTGCTCGGCATCCAAAATTTTTAACGTTGCATCCAATTCTGCCTGCACACGCGCTAAAGCAAATTGTTTTGTAATTTTTGATTTCTCCTCTTCGCTTCGGGCGTGTGCCAGTGCTACATTTTCCGCGTTGGTAATTGATGCCAGCACAACATCTTTTTCAAGATTAACACGAAATGTTAACGACTGCAAAGCTATCGCTCGCTCTTTCTGAGCATTCTGTTCTGCAAGCGCGACAAGTTTGTTCGTGCGTTCCTGACGTGCAAGTTCAACTAATTGTGTGTGCTGTGCTTCGCTAATCTTTCGCTCTTGCAACTGTTTATCGAGTTCTGCTTTCGTTTGTCTGAATTCATAATTAATCAGGGCTGTTCTCTTTGCCGTACCTTCTTGCATCGCGTCGGCTTTAGCCTTCTCAATCTGTAACTGGACTTCAATTGAAGCCTGAGCATTTTTAGCAGCCTTTTCTTGTTCAGCAGCAAGATGCTGAAACGTAGTCAATCGTTGTTGTTCAATCTGTAACAGTTCTCGTACTTGTTGAATTTGTCCAGGACTCGTACCCGGAGTCTGTTGAAGCCGATATAGTGTCGCCTCTAAAATTTTTATTTGCTCTTGCGCATCGCTAATTTCCCATTCAATCACTTTTTTCTGATTTGCTTTATCAAGTCGTTGCAGTTCGGTTACCGAATCGTCAACCATCTTTTTCGTTGATGCTACAAATTGTTCTCGGTGTTGTTGTTCCAATTGTTCCGATTGGCGATATACTGTATACAATACACCGGCAAGTATGGCAACAGCAGCAACAACACCGCCGAGAGCAAGCTGCATCATCGTCAGCGCAATGGTAGTTTTACCTATACTGATGAGAAATCCTTCATTGGCAATTGTCGCAATAGTAATCGTACGAAGAAATGATACCATTCCCGTAATCGCGGTAGTCGTTCCTGTTGTATGAAGCACAATGAACGATGCGGTGATCAGTCCAACGCCGGTTGCAAACTTTGTCAGCGTAGGGTAATTTGCATTCATAAAATCGGTGAGTGTGGCAATTCCGCTAACTACAGGCGTAATAACATCGCTCACAACACCGCCTGCAGTTTCTTTCAATTCGCTGATTGCTTTGTCGAACTTGACAACGCCGTTAGCCTCTGCCATCGCTTTGTCGGTACCTTTCACCTGACTTTCCACTTCCCGTAGGATTAACGTTTGCGCTTCAACAAGTTTGTTAGTTTCGACCAACCGTTTGATTACTTCAAGTTGCTCATCGCTGAAAGAAACCCCGACTCTACGTAACGCCGTTACGCCCTCAACAGGGTCTTGCAATGCTTTACCAAGTTGTATTGCGCTGCTCTTTAAATCTTGATTAAATGTTGCTGAAAGATCGAGTGCGGCTTGTGTAGCTTGTGGGAAAACATCCTTGCCAATAGCCTTAAAAGTAAGGAGCAATCCCTCTGCGTCGAGAATAGCGTCATCTGTGTATTGACTATTCAGTGCAAGTTCTTCCGATAGTTTTTTTACCTCGTCAGCAGTAAAACCAGCGGCACCACCGGTAGCACGGATAACGGATTCCACTTTAGCGTTTGCCTGTTCCTGTGTTTTGTACTCGTTAAGCAAACCTCCGAACATTCCTGACAATGTTTGGTACATTGTCTTTAATCCGTCGAAAGCTAAACCGCCTTTGATAAATGCAGTGTGCATTGTATCAGAGAGCTGGTTGACTTTGTTCTCGGTTATTTCTACATTTTTACCAAGATTGATGACTGAAGCAACAGCACCGGAGTTGTCAATTGTAATTTTTAATTGTATTTCGGAGGGAGCAGGCATGAAATTGTTTTTATCTTTCGCGTTATATGCTATTGCTTATAGTTGCTATACTGTCGGTTACGGTATCGTAGGCTTTTTTGTTCTCCTCTGTGCGTTTATAGTAATGTCATCGTCGCTCTATTCGCTCGCAAAACATTTTTGGAATCTTGAAGATTCAAAACCTACTGTAACAATATCAATTCGTTTAAAAGAGCAATAATGTAGTGCTCTGCATATTTGTGATCCATCCCATTAATACTTTCAAGTCTTTCAAGTAATTCCACATTCACCTTTTTCCTCAATAGCGCAACTTCCACCACTTGACTGTATCTCCGGCTTTCCCAGAGTTCTAAATACACAAGCACATTTCTGTTTGCTGCATAACTACAAAGGTTACGCAGAGACATTTGAATATCATGTGTGCCCTTTGTATGATTAGCACCGTCATCCGGATAATTATATTCCTGAACAATTTTTACTGCCGACATCAACTCGTCAGCAATTGCGAAAAAAAATCGTTCATCACCTCATTAAATATAGTTGCTGGAAAATCATCAAATGATAACTCCAACACATCTTCACGAAGACAGATGGACATCATCTCTTTAACTTGTATCGGACTCTTAAAGATGTTAAGTGCTGCTGCATTCAATTTTTTTTGTGTCTCTGGCTTTTGCAACTCTTCAAAATCAGAAATGCCGAGCATGGTAGAATATGCAGCGAATCGCTTCGGAGTTACCTCTGCGAGCGTGAAACGCCTTCCCTGTATTGTATAAGTTTTATTCATATCGTTTAGCTTGCTCTCGCTCCCATCGAAAACGAGAGCGAGAGATAGTGTTCGTTAAATGAATTATGTGCCGGCGTTAGCATCACGCTCATAGATTTCTGTTTCGTCGTACGCTTCTTTTTCGCCATTGAGTTTTAAGAACGACACATCCCCGGCATTGATTTCTCCGTCAATGAGTAATGAAAAATCTTTAACGATGATGATCGGATTATCCGCCGACACAGTGCCCTTGGGGGTGACCTGCAAACTTACATTCTTGCCGCGCATTGCAAGCAGAGCGGTTTGAATTGCTGTATCTGCAATTTCAACTGTGCTGGTCTCAAAGGTAGCGGTAAGTCCAAGCGGCTTCTTTCCTTTCTGTGTCTGATACGTTTTTTGTTTCCAGGTAAGTTTCAGCGACACATCGCCTTTCAACTCACCTAAATCTGTCGCAGAAGTCCACGCCGTTGGTGTGCTGAGATCGGCGCCTTCGTTATTCTGCACGATCTTAATTGCTTTGCACAATATCTTTAATGGATTACCCATTGTATGTCTCCTTTAATTGTTTTGTATATGATAGATTTGTTGATACACTAATAATCCCGGAACGCTTAAAACGAAAACGCTGCGCTGCCAGCGCAATTCAACAAATTCTTCGTTCGATATTTGCAAAATCATGCCGTCATATTTTTCTCTTAGTGCATCTAAAATGGTGTAACATCCCTTTTGCTGTTCTCGCCGGTTTCTCAAACTTTCAGCCCCAACGACCAACGAAAAAATCTGCTGGCTTTTCAACGTTCGTTGATTTGACTTTTCTACAGAAAAATCGTCAACGCATTGTACCAATACATACGGTGCGCGTATAATTGAATTTTGAAGTGATTCTTCATCGAAACTACCTTCGAATGTGCCGACTGTTTTTAACCCTAACGCTGTCTTTAACTCAGTGTTGATTGATGCAATCCACGCATCCTCTATTTTGTCAACCTTCACACTCATTGTTTTACCGTAGCTTCCGTCACTATTTGATGAACTCTGTCAAAAAATTCCGGGGGCAGATATAAATAATTGTGCGGCTTACCTATTACTTGACGGACACGAACAAACGTGTATTCTTTCTTCGGACGTTTTAACTCTTTGCCGCTTTTTGTCGTCGTCATTAGTCGGGATGGAATGCGGAATGTGAGATACATTCCATTTTTCGGTTTAATGACACCGCCGTAATAGAGAAATTTTGCTTTAAATGCGACCGCACTCCCCGGGCCGATAACTACACTCGTTGGAGAATCAACATTGTGCGTTATCGAATTCATGAGCATCCCTTTATCACGAAGTGTTTCCCCGCCAAACGCTTTTACCCTTGTTGACTCTGACCACGGTACAGGTCTGCCACCTGCAAGAAAATTTTCTCTTATTTCATGTTCAGCAGCAAACCCGATTTCGTTGAGCAGTGAATGTAAATTGCTCGCATTACGAATTAGCCATCCAAAATTCTCTTCGAACGCACTCACCAGTTTCCTCCAAAAACACTATCCTGTTGTTTTACGTAACCGCCAGTTGTCGGAACTGATGAATTGGAATTCACTTTCTCAACAGCACCAGGTATTTCGGCTCTGCCGAGTGACACCAACTTCAAAAATGCAATAGCATCTTCATAATGTTTGCGCACAGCCTCTGGCTCATTCGACGGACGCTTCTTGTATAAATTGTGGACAACAATGTCAACCGCCAGAGATTTAATTCGATCTGGCACCGGATTGAATGGCGTTACATACCGCTTGCAATAACCGTCGATCTCGGTTGCAGCATCGCGATTTGCCGCATCAAGCACGGCTTGCGGATTGCTCCCGCTTTCTTCATCGTTTGTCAGTTGATTCATCTGTTCAAACGATATTCTATTGGGAGCTATGTCGCCGGCAGAATTAATATTTTGAGTGCAATAACTCATGAAATTTCTTTGCTGTTTTTTTTTTAGAAGATGTGTGCAGATCACTCCGCACACATCTTAACTACAGTTCACTCTTTTTAAGTTATCTAAGAGTTTTTTATGCTGCCTGTTTTACCTTAATAGAAAACGGCCATAACGCATAACCAACATTGTAACGCGCCTCAATGCCGAACTTCACGATCTTGTCGTCAAAATCGCGCTGGCGCGTTTTCAATTCCGGACGTTTACGCATTTGCAAGAGAAACGCCTTAATAAAGCCGCCGACATAGTCAGCATACCACGCATCGTTATCTTCTAAGTATGGATCAACAATGTAATCAAATGCGTTGAGCAGTGGATTGTCTGAGCCGCCGATTTGTTTTGAGTTTTTCAATTCCTCAAATACCGCTTCCAGTTCAACCGGACAGGTAACGAGAATATCGAGTTTGCCCGTGCGCCGGATAAACGGTTTTCCCTGACTCGTCTTGAACTTCCGGAATTGAGCCCGAACCTTTTTTAGATCGTCGCTGATTTTTGCCAGCGTTGTACCGGTGCCGGCGAGCAAATTGCTTTGTGTCCCAGACTTATCAATTTTATGGTCGGTCGCATAAAAATTATATCCATCCCAGCACTTAGTCGTTTCACCGTCCTGGCGAGCGATGGATACAAGTTCATCCGGATGCCGTTTGCCTTCGTCGGCAAGCTCTTTCACTTTAATCGGATACATTCCGAGATTGTCGTCTTCAACATCATCTTCATCAACGCCGAACGATGCTTCCCACGGTTTATTCTTTATATAATAGTCAGCGCCTTTCAACTTGTTGATAATCTTGTCTCCGAGCCATTCCCTCATTCGCGGTGTGTCGAGAATAAACGAATAGGTATTGCCATGAGATGTCGAAGGTACTTCTGTTGCGACACGCTGCCAGTTTGTTTGTATTGTGTCAAACGTTTCATTGAACAGCGCGCTGTAATTTCTTTGCAGCGCAACAATCGTTGAAGCGTTTGCAACCAGCCCAACGGCGCCAAAACCGAGCAGATAATAGATCGGATGAATCGCCGCCGAGCCGCCCTGCCCTGCCGCCAAAGAGACAGTCGAGAGCAGAAGCAAAACCGAAAATAAGATTAGGTGTTTCATTGTAACTCTCCTTTTCAATAGTTTTTAAAAAAAAGTTCGAACACAATTAGGTTTCAATAAGAATCGATACCTTTGCCTTTGCGTTGGCATCCGTATTGGCACCGCCGACGGTGATTGAGATTACGTTGCCGGCAACAACAGCATTCTGCGCACTCGGCGTCGCTGAATCAACATCGCCGACTGCAGAACCAGCTTGTGTAATGGTAATAGCTCCATCGGTGACGGCAGTTGGTCCGATCTTGCTCGTAAGTGTTGCATCGCCGCCGGCAAGCGCAGCACCTTCGAGCACTGCATAAATTTTTGTTATCGTGCCGTTTACCGGTGATACAACCCGATAAACTTTTGCATCGGCACCAACAAGATTTTCAATGTCCAATTCAAGCAGGATTTTATTCGCACCGATATTAGCGCGCGCAGTGGCAGCATTGGCAACATCTGAAAGATTGTTTGCTGCAACCAAATCGCCATCGGCGGAATGGATGTTTTTAATTTCTACCCACACTCCGTCGCTGGTAACATCCCGAATATATCCTGCCACAGAGCGTGTACCGCTATTGCTTGTTTTTGCAACTGTTTGATCGTCAACAGCGTAACACGATTGCCCAACCTCAGCAAGCGTGATCTGGTCTCCTCCGGCGGAATTTTCAAACAGAAAAATTCCTTCCTCAACCTCTACAGCAATATCGCCATCGTTTCCGGCAGTGTTGTCAGCCAACCGTTTTGCAACACCGACGGAACGCAATCCGACTCCGGCTGCGCCGGGTTGTGCGTAACCGCCGCTCAATACTACCAGTGCGCCGGCATAAATTTTCTTTGCGGATTTCACGGGATACGAAAATTCTTTTCCGGCTCGAGATGGTGTAGCACGGTCTGCAGCAAGCGCCGCTGCAATAAAAATGCCTCCACCGATTCCGGCAAAGAGCAATTCGTCAAGCGCGAGAGCAACGCCGACCAACATAAGAATGATCAGGCGTTGCGGTGTGAATATTTTTTTCATGATTGTTTCTCCTTAATTGTTGTTTAGAAAATCAGTATCGTCATTTTGCTGCGGCGTTGTGCTTCGCCACTATTGCCGGATCGATACCGCTCAACTTTGCCACGGTAAGATCAAGATCATCGAGACCCGTTCCCTTTTTGCCGCTCTCGGTCGGCGGCAGTGAACCAACCGGACCGATAACCGGACCGTTTTTACAGAAGTACGCTTCAAACGATGCAAAATCCTTTTTCGCCCACTCACGTTGTGTTTCCATCCATTTGGCGTCATTTTTTTGCACCGGCAAGATGCGGCCTGTTTCAAGACCTTTGGCGATAACAACATCAAAATCCCGCTGCAAATTTTGTTCCTTCAGCGTGTTCAACTCCGTTGTTACCGCCGCGAGTTGATCGGAATTTGCTTTTGCAGTAACAATAAGCGCGAGTGCCTGTTCCGGCGTTGTGGTTGACTCTAATCCGAGTTTGGCGATAACCTGCTGCTGGAAGGAGAGCGAATTCTTCCCCGCAATGATGTCGGCAGGTTTGTTCTGTTCGAGATAATCGAGTACGGTTTTTGCCGTCACCGTACCAGCGTCGATTGCGGATTTTATTTTGTCCGAGAGTTTATTCAACTCTGCGAGGACTTCTTCCGCAGTAGCAGTAATAGGCAGATTGAGAAAACTAATCAGCCACCGAAGTAGTTCATCCATGATAGACTCCTTTCCTATAATAGTGTTATTGAAAAATTCCGATGCTGCAATCGGCATCATATTTTTTAAAAACGGTTCATTGGTCAACCCGATGTTGAACAACATGCACTGCTCGAATCGGTCTGTTGCAGGATCAATCACATTCTGAGCAAAGACAGGCGAATTGTATCGGTATTCGCCATTCTTAATTCTCTCAGCTCCTTTGGGCGTCCATTTAGAAATGATCGCGCGTGCAACTGCTTTTCCGTCACGCGTAATTTTTTTCAGATCGTTAAACCATCCTGCGGCCGGTGCTTCGCTGCCGGTCAACGTCTGGTGCTCGTAGTCAATAACGAATTCCCTGTTCGGCTCTCGTTCACGTCGCCGTTTGATGTACGATACCGCGGCATCTATATCTGATGCGGTGATAACTACATCTTTCATCTTTCCATTCGGCAGTTGTTTTTTACCGTGCGCTCCCTCGATCAGCGCATCGATCTCCGTCGGCAGTTCCAGCGCAGTCGGATCAATGAGCAGATCGTTGCACACAAACAGCAGCGACGATGCTTGAGTGAAGCCGAGTTTATTTTTTAAGTTGTTTTTCATCCTTCAATGCTTCGCGTACGATTTTTGAAATTTCTTTTAAAAAGAATTTGTTGTTGATCTTCATCATTACTTCAGCAACCACCTGATTGACGATAATCTCTTTAGTGCGCTGCCACTGAAAGAGGATATTGATGGCAATTGTCACCAAAATGACAATCGCAATAACAAGCACTTTCAATAGTTCCTCCAGCACCGGTAATACCAGAATTGTCGTGAACACCGACATCATCAGCGAGATGTAACCCTGCATCGTCATTCGTCATTTCCTTCGCCAACTTCGTTCTTCAAACGTTCGATCTCGGCATTAATTTTTTGCAACTGCAATACTTTTTCTTTTAACGCGATGTAGTATGCGTGCAATTCTTCAAGATTGATTTTTTCCGTGTAGTCGCACTGCGCATCCATCGGTTCAAAGCAAATGCAAATTGACGTGGCTGCGGAATGGATATGATACTTCAGCTGTTTCTTCCGTTTCCGGAGTTCGCTGAGTTGACCTAATTTTTCGTTTCGGTTAAACATGTTCGTGTCCTGTGAACTGCAGGTTTATAATTTATACCGCCGCATGATTGCGATGAGTTTAAGCGCATAATCAGGATCGGTGGCGTACCGTTTTGCAATTTCTCTGGCAAATGCCTCAGGCGATTGTTGCTTGAACGCATTGACGTACAGTGGAGAGCGACTGAGATATTGCCCGTGCACGTCGAAGCATTCCGCTATGCTGCTGTATGCACTGAAAGACGTTGGTTTGCCGGAAGTGATCTGTCCCGCCGTATGAATCAGTTCCGATCTCATCACATACCGCGGATTCGACATGAATCGTTTCGTCGCCGCAAATGTGTGGCCGAAGTAATTGCTTACTCCGAGATTGTTCCTGCCCCAGCTTGATTCGAGTGCCCATTGCGCAAGTACAACTCCTTTCGGTATTTGGTAAAGTGATTGTAGACGATGAGATAATGCAATGACGGTATCGGGAAAAAATCCCGGACGTGCGTTCGGAAGTTCTTTTGCTGCCGGAAGCTGAGAGTGAAATAGCAGCGATGAATCGGCAACAGCAACGTCGCTGCGCGTCCACTCGTCAATCAGCATATCGAGTGTGGCGAGTGCTTCTGTATTGTCGGACAGATAATAGAGAGAGATGCCAACGCTCGCAGTGAGTGCAACGCCAATCAATACGCCGATGAGAAAATATTTCATGAAGTATTTAAAATGAAAAAGCCCCGACTGACCCAACCGACGCTTCCAGCGTTGAAAACGCTAGCAGCGTTGATCTTATCAATCGGGGCTCCTTTGTTTCGGATTACCCCATCCGTCATCTTCACGACGGACGTGATATTATGTTGATGCTAATGTACCGTTTTGTCGGAGTACTGTCAAGAGATTTTTTTTAAACAACATCCATTTCATTTATCGACAACGGCTCGAATACTTACAACTGCTCCTTTTTCGTCGAGGTAAAAAATATAGTTTTCAATCATGTAGCCGCCAAAAGAATTTCTTGCTCTGTATTTGTGTCTCACGGCATACTTCCATTGAGGCGCGTCTACTTTTGTTACTTTTGACCATTCGATGGCTTGATAACTGTCATAGTCTTTAAGATGAGAGCGCAAGTAATCTTGAACCTGTGAAACAGAACCGTCCCATTCACTATTATAAACAATCTCAGTTTGTACGGTTTTCTTTGAGGGAAACAACAAATATATGACCAATACTATCGCCACAAGACCGGAAACGATTTTCCACAGCGGTATGACGTTAGATTTTTCGGGATCATTCGGAATGTTGAGCGTTTTCTTTAAATTGTTAATATGATTCACTGCTTCTTGAAGAGTGCAGTGTGTTTCTTCACGATACAATTTAATTGCTTCCATGTTTTTTCCGGCGAGCAGTAATTGGTTTAGTCTGCTGTCAATGAAATCATTCACCATCGTCTTTCATCGTTATGTTGTGTATGACTTTTTTGGGGTAATATAATTTATTTTTTCTTTTTCAATGCATTCAAATCATTTGTGATTTTTGCTTTTAACAATTCCTTT
>JBFMDF010000004.1:0-24204 GCA_040753935.1 Bacteroidota bacterium
GACGACACGCTCTTTGCATTGAAAGCGGGACGGGTAAAGTTTCACATGATTAGTAAGTCGCGTCAAGCGGTTTCAATCATTCCAAACTGAGGTGAGTGTTCTACAGAACAGCAACAGAAAGCGCAGAAAAAAATCTGCGCTTTTTTATTTACCCACAGCATTGAAAAGGAGTACTCCATGAAAATTACAGTGATCGGCGCTGGCAATGTTGGCGCTACAGCCGCACAGCGCATAGCCGAAAAAGAATTGGCTCATGAAGTTGTGCTGGTGGATATCGTTGAAGGTATCCCCCAAGGAAAAGGACTTGATATGTACGAATCTGCTCCCATTGAAGGGTTCGATACAAAAGTCATTGGAACCAATGGATACGATGAGACAGCCAATTCCGACATCGTAGTCATTACGGCAGGTATTCCGCGCAAACCGGGAATGAGCCGCGATGATTTGTTAAACACTAACGCAGGCATTATCAAATCGGTAACAGAACAAGTTGTTGCCAAATCTCCAAAATCAATTTTAATCGTTGTATCAAATCCGCTGGATGTCATGGTGTATGTAGCGCAGAAAGTTTCCGGCTTTGAGCGCCATCGCGTGATTGGTATGGCAGGGGTACTTGATACTGCCCGTTACCGTACATTTATTGCGATGGAACTCGGTGTATCGGTGGAAGATATTACGGCGTTTGTGCTCGGCGGACATGGGGATTCGATGGTTCCGTTGCCGCGGTACACGTCGGTTGCCGGAATTCCAATTGCCGACCTGATGCCTCAAGATCGCATCAATGCCATTGTTGATCGTGCGCGCAACGGCGGAATAGAAATAGTGAATTATTTGAAAACTGGAAGTGCATACTATGCGCCGTCCTCCGCTGCGGTACAAATGGTAGAATCTATTGTGAAGGATAAAAAACGAATTCTCCCATGTGCAGTGTACCTGCAGGGCGAATACGGTATTCGTGATACCGTGGTTGGCGTGCCGGTAAAACTTGGAAAAAACGGCGTAGAACAGATCATAGAAATTAAATTGACGGCGGAAGAAGATGCCGCGTTGAAAAAATCCGCCGCCGATGTAAAAGCGAATATGGAAAAAGTGAAGTTGTAATTATTGTGATGCTATCGTGTCAATGCCTCGCTCCAAGTAGAAGCGAGGCATTTTTGTTTCCCAAAGGAGAAAGTAGTAGATTACATAAAACATCATTACCGCGACGATGAATCCTTGCCCAATTTGTTCTGATCCTGCACCAAAAAAGTTGTTGTCGAAAGTAAGTTTAATCTACGGGACCGAGTATAGTCTTGTTGAATGCAGTCAATGCAACATCATCTTCTTCGATCCACTTCCAACAACCGAACAACTCGCAACATTTTATTCCGCCGCCTACTATGATTTTGATCCATGGCGTGAACAAGGCAAAGGGATGGCATTTGCACGGCGTCTCAGTGCATGGCGAACAACCGGACGATTGTTAGATGTCGGATGCGCAACGGGCTTCTTTATTTACGGCATTAAAAAGTATTCTCGGTGGGAGGTTGTAGGAACTGATTTTGGCGAAAGCGCAATTCGTTTTGCCAAAGAACAATTAGGATTGAATGTTTTCCACGGCGATCTTGCAGAGATTCATTTTCCTGATGAGTATTTCGACTACGTTCATGTGAATAACGTGCTCGAACATGTTCCGAAGCCGGTTGTACTGCTCCGCGAGTGTCATCGCATTCTCAAGCACAACGGTATTTTTTATCTTTCCGTACCAAACGGCGCTGTTGACAGTAGAGATCTGATAGATTTTTATCTCGAAGAACAACTCCCTGCTCGGAGCAAGCAAGGACATATTTTCTTTTTTCAACAGAAGACGCTGCAGTACTTGTTCGAGAAGATTGGATTTACGGTGATGAAAGCGGAGACGTACAGTATTAAGCGTGGATTGCGCAGCATTGGAGTGCTGCCGAGAAAGAAAGGTTGGAAGAACGATTACTTTCCCCGCACTTCGTCGGAATCAATCACTCAACAATCTGAAGTCACCATCCCGAAGAAGAAAAAACACAGCGATTTTTACTATCAGTTCAGATTTGTGCAAGGGAATTTGCAGCACTTGCCGGGGCTTCACAATTTTGGGTTGGATTTTCTCTTCCTGCTGAAGAAACGATAACCCCTACAACTTCATTACCAACGTTACCTCATTTCCTTTCTTATTGTACTTTACCGACTGCATAAACGCTTTCATTAAAAACACACCTCGGCCGCCGGTGCGTAAGAGGTTATCTTCGTGCAGAGGGTTTGAGAGCATGGAGGGATCAAACCCCTTTCCTTCGTCTTTAATTTTCACCGTCAGCGTCTTCCGTTTCATTGAGCAGGAAATGGAAACTGATTTTGTTTCATCGTTTTGATTGCCATGAATAATGCCGTTGTTTACCGCCTCGGTTACCGCTACAAGGAGGAGATGAAGTTTTTCTTCAGGTAAATGAAACGTATTGTTAGCCGTACGGAGAAATTCTTCCACAAAGTGAATGTTTTTTCGGTTACTCGGAATACGCAACGTAAATGTTTTTTCTTTCATGGCTTCGTCAAATCGTGTACCGCACCGTCATCATCACATTGGAAAATTCCTGAATCGAACCACCGGTGAGGCGTTGGAACTCTTTCCATCCGTGGATGTCAATGAAAGACTGTTGCGATAGCGTAAGTTGCACGCGCGCTGTTGGTCCCGCGCTTAGCAAGGTGCTTTCAAATTGCCGGGTGTTATTCAAGTACCGAAATCGTTTCTGAGCAAACGAACGAAATCCCGCGGCAAACATCCACCGATCACCGTAGGTGTACCGGAATTGCGGCGAGAAGGTAAACTCCTCAAACCGTTGCAATGGTCGTTCCACAAACTCTTTCCATCGGAGTTCTCCCCGTTCAAAAATGCGTATGTATGCGAACAGGTCAACGCCGACTCTCTGCGTAATATCATACGATGTTGAATCAAGAAATGCAACCTGCCGGTAGGAATAACTTTTGACAGACGGAATGAGCGATTCAAAATCAAACACTGTGTAATTGGCAAGCACTTCAAAGGAATTCACCATTGTCAACGATGGTGACGGTGTAAACCGTACCTCTGGTGATAAACGAAAGATTCTGTTCCAGTTGTTATTGGCGCTTTTATCACGTTTCAAATAGACAGTGTGAGCAAGCGTTGCTTCTGCCGTCATTGTTGCGGAAAGAACATGACTGAACCGGTGGTGTTCGCGTAATGTAAAGTTCATGAGTAACTCATCGCGGTCATCGGTGTTGAGCGAATCGGGCGTATCATACTGAAGAACGCCAAACGAACCGGAAAAAGAAAGACGATCGGTAGTTGAAACCTCTGAAACGACGTCGGCATACAACGTACTGCGTACTGCAGTGTTATCAAGTTTAGATTCCTGCCGTGCGCGTATATCTTGCACAAGATTATCCACACCGTTTATGCGTTGCAGTTGGTGACGCTCATCCCGTTCGCCGAGCACCATTCCAATAGTTGTAACGGTGGAGGAAGAAACATATCGTAGAGAAAGTCTTCCGGAAAGAAGAAGTTCCTGCACAGAAGTGTTGAACAGAATGGAATTGATATCGGATAGATTTTTGTAACGAAATGCGTTATCAACAACACGTGATTCAATATCAACAGTAAATTGCATTTCAATACCGCTGCCGATATGGTAATCCAGAGCGTTAGAAATTCCCCACAACTCTTCTGTGCGGGAGCGAATATTGGAGGCAACGCCGAATCCACGGATCACACTGCTGTCGGCAGGAATGTAGAAATCATTACGATTTGCTATCCTGCGGATACGAAGACTGTCGGCAGAACCCGGTGCAAATACGGTGGTAATGTCCAGTGTGGCGACGTTGTTTTTGAAGAGACGTGAGCCAAGGTCGGCATAGTTCAGGTGTCCGTTCAACGATGTTCTGTAGTTGCTTACCTCAATCGCATCAACCAACGCATAGAGACGATAGTTCATGCCATCATCACGCTGAACGCCTTGTTTGTCATACCGCATGCCGACAAGCGGAGTGAGAGTAATGTTTTCACGGGGGCGATACTGTATTCCCACAACCCCGGAATGAATGCCGGCATTGCTTGCACCAAGTGTTTGATTGTCGGATAGAAAGAACGATTGTCCTTCGGTAGCCACGAATACATTTGCGGACAATTTTTTTGCGGCAGTGAATGAAAAATTTTGTTCATCGCGGAATGAACGAAACTGTCTACGGATGAGCGATGAAGTAAAATAATCCGACAAAGAGAACAAAAAACCCGAATCTGCAACGGAGTACCGAAGAACGCCGTTCCATAGATACGTGTTTACATTTCGTTCAAACCGTGTAACAACTGTGTTGGAATCGCGAAAAGCAGAGTGCAGCGACGATCGTTGTAACGGCAGTTGCGAAAACAGCGGTGACGAGAAAACACACAGCAGTAGAAGAGGTGAACGGAGAATTTTCATTTACCAGAGATCCTTCACGGAAAATTTCGGTTCATAGCCCAACATCAACTGTGCCTTACGGTGAGAGATGATTGTGCGCGCTCCTGAAAATTCTGGATCAAATCGTTGAACTTCCGGATAATATTCCTTTAGCAGGTCTTTTGAATTTCTGCCCGTCCAGTTTTCCGCCGCTGTAATGAAGAAAACTTCGTGAAGCGTATCGAGATTTTTTTCGACAGCCAACCGATGTGCCCGCGCCACATCGTAGACATGTACGTATGCCCACAAATTCTTATACCACCCGTTGTACTGCTCCACCAATTGTTTGTAGAACGGGATCATTTGTTCTTCCGGCAGCCAAATCCACGGTTCACGCAAACAGACAGTGCGCATTCCATACCGGGCAGAATAGGATTTGCATAGTTGTTCGGCAAGCACTTTGCTTACACCATACGGATCCTGTGGACGAAGCGGATGGTGTTCATCAATGGGAATGTACTCTGGCGTCATCCGGTGTGTCATAAACGCAAAACCGAGAGTTGATTCGCTCGATGTAAACACAACTTTCTGAATTCCGTTGCGTGCAGCTGCTTCCAGCACGTGAAATGTTCCGTTGACGTTGACGGTAAAGACTTTTTCCGGCGGATCGTTCAGTGGATGAGGTATTCCGGCAGTATGAACGACAACGTCGTATCCTTGTACTGTGTCGCACACATCATCGAGAGTAAGAATATCAACGCAGTGAAAGGTGACATCTTTCCGTTTTGGCGGAACAAGATCCAGCACGCCAACCACATGGTGGTGCTGTATCAGTTCATCAACGATGTATTTTCCAACGGCACCGCTGCCGCCGGTAACAAGTACTTTCATAGGCAAACAGTGAAAGTATACGACAATTGTTGCAGATTGTAAATAAACTATTTTTCCGTTCGTCTGCATTGAATTCGAATCAGTTCGGTCGTATATTGCCGTCAACAGTATGAAAAAATTCATCACCATTCTTCTTTTTGTATGCACCTTGTTGATCGCAGATGATAAACCACGGAAGTACTGGATTTATTTTAAAGATAAAGAGCACTCTTTGCGGTCAGGGATATCGACAACAGATGCTGCTTCCATCGGCATCTCAGAGCGGGCAATGCAAAGGCGGGCGAAAGTGCATCGCGCCTTTCTTGAAGAAGACGATCTTCCTGTTTCCCCAACGTATGTACATCAACTACGTCAGGCAGGCATTTCGATGGAAAACACCTCCCGATGGTTCAACGCTGCTACCGCCTTTCTTACCGATGCGCAGGTAAGAACTGTTTCCTCATTTCCGTTCGTTCAAAAAATTGAACCGGTGAGAGTCTTTACCAGAAGAGAAGAACAACAGGTGGAAATTCCGATGATGAAATTCTCTGCACCACTGTTTGGACAGAGGTATTCGTACGGTCCTTCGTTCGCACAAATGGATATGATCAAAGCAGTGGATGTTCATACTATCGGCATATCGGGCAGAGGCGTACTCGTCGGCATGCTCGATACCGGCTTTCGTTGGAGAGAACATGAAGCACTGCAGAATTTAAAAGTGATTGGCGAGTACGATTTTATTCAAAAAGATACGGTAACAGCAAATGAGAAGGATGATGAACCGTCGCAAGATTCGCACGGCACGATTACGATGTCGCTCGTTGGCGGATATAAAGAAGGACAACTGGTGAGTCCTGCTTTCAATGCCTACTTCATCCTTGGGAAAACAGAATACGTTCCGACAGAAACCAATGTTGAAGAAGACAACTGGGTCACTGCAATCGAATGGATGGAAGCCAACGGTGTTGATGTCGTGAGCAGTTCGCTAGGGTATAGCGAATTTGATGAAGGGCAAAAAAGTTATTCCTACAGCGATATGAACGGACGCACTGCTACCACTACGAAAGCCGCCGCCATTGCCGCGCGTAAAGGAGTTGTTGTCGTCAGTGCCATGGGGAATGAAGCCATGTCGGCATGGCATTATTTGACATCGCCGGCTGATGCCGACAGCATTATCTCTGTAGGGGCGGTACAGAGCGATGGAACGTACGCCGGATTCAGTTCCGTCGGTCCTACCAGCGATGGAAGGATAAAACCTGACGTTGTAGCGCTTGGTGTCGGAACGTACAACGCCGTCCCGGGAAAAATTCCGTATGCGAACAATTATCAGGGTACATCGCTGGCTACGCCGCTGGTTGCCGGTGTAGCGGCACAAATTCTTTCTGCTCATCCGGAATTAACACCGGTGCAAGTGCGCGATGCGTTGCGTAATACGGCAAGCAATGCTTCTTCGCCCAACAATCAAATCGGGTGGGGACTTATCGATGCGTACAAAGCCGTGCTGTATCACGGGTTGGTCATGAGTACTGATCCGGAAATTACATTCACTATCGACAGCACGGTTAACATTGGGATGTACGTGGTGTCAAATAATTTTGTGCGCAAGGATTCAATAACATTGTTTTTTTCGACGGATAACGGAGTAACGTTCAGTGCCGTACCGATGACACTAACGAACAGTATCGATTCTGCCACCAATTCCGGAAGGTACGTTGCCGTGCTTCCTGGCATTTCTTCTACAGCTGATGTAAAATTTTATGTACGTGCCTCTGATGGTGTATCTACCCGAACAACTCCCTACAACGCGCCGGCGGTACTGTATAGTACACAACAATCATCGTTCCAGATAAAAGTCCTTCCTCCGTTCCCCTCTACATTTGTACTAAAACAAAACTATCCCAATCCTTTTAACTCTTCAACAACAATTTCGTACGATCTTCCTGTAGACGATTACGTTACCCTGAAGGTGTTTGATGTGCTTGGAAAAGAAGTGGCAACAGTGGTGAATGGCTTTCAACCGAGAAAATCGTACACCGTTCAGTTCAATGCACAGTCTCTGGCAACCGGTGTGTATTTCTACCGGTTATTGACGACGCGATTTTCACAAGTGAGGAAAATGATGTTGGTGCGGTAACTCAACCGGCAGTGCTTCGTTCCTGAGGTAGTGCTTCTCGAACGCGGGGCAAAGAAAATGTTACCGTCGTTCCTTTTCCGGGTTCGCTGTCAATGTGCAGTGTACCTCCATTTTTTTCTATAAACTCTTTGCATAGAATTAAACCGAGTCCCGCTCCTTGTTCATTGTCCGTGCCTGTTGTTGAAATTCCTACAGCGGAAAACAGGCGATTCAACTGGTCGTCACGTATTCCAACGCCGGTATCTTCAATAACAATGTCGATACTATCATTCCGTTCAACAGCTCTGATGCGGATACTCCCGCCGGCACTAGTGAATTTTACCGCGTTCGAAAGGAGGTTTCGCACCACAAGGTCAATCATTTGATGGTCAGCAAATGCGTATGTTGCCGGTGGAATGTCGTTGAACAATGTGATTCCTTTATGTTGCGCATGTGGCTTGAGCAGGCGAAGGCATTCGTTCGCAATGTCGTGTAGATTAATGGTTGCCGGCTGAATAACAATACCTTGCCACTGGCTTTGTGACCAGCGAAGAACATTTTCCATTAACCCGATAATGGTTTCAACGGATGACGATATCATGCGGATGTATTCATGCAATTCTTTTCTAGAGAACTCTTCATCGTCAGCGAGAGAAAGGAAAGTTTTTAACGAAGTAATCGGTCCATACAAATCGTGCGTTAAAATAGAAAAGAGTTTATCCTTGACCGCATTGGCTTCTTCCAGTTGTGCGCGTTGTCGTTCAATAATGTCGTTCTGTTGTTGCAAGATTTTATTTGCCGCTGTCTGCATTCTGTTTGCGCGGAACAATGCCACGGCGGCAAGTGCCATAACCGCAAACAATATAATGCTTGCCACTGTTAAGATATTTTGACGTTGAATGACTGTTTCGTGCTTTGCTTGCTGTTCGCGCAGACGAGCATTCTCTGCTTCTTTTTGTTGTGTTTCATACAGCACTTGCAATTCGGAAAGATTCCGCATCTGTTGTACGTTGTTGATACTATCGCTCAGTTGGGTGTAAAGAAGATGATGGCGGTACGCCCGTTCAAAGTCTTTACGCTGTGTGTACACTTTTGCCAATATATTGTACGCATCGGCAAGCAAGTTCAACACATTTGATGATTGAACAAACGTAAGATTTTTTTGTGCGTACATCAGCGCTTTGTCTACATCTCCCTCTGCAAGGTAGTATTCCGCAAGATTGATGTAACTGTTGGAAATACCTTCTTTGGAATCTACTTCAACGCGGTAGCGAAGTGATTGCTCTAATGCTTGAAGCGCTTTCTTTTTTTCTCCAAGTTTATACAACGCAAGTCCTACATTGTTAAAACTATATCCCATTCCCTGCAAATCGCCGATTTGTCTGTTAATGGCAAGCGAGCGTTCATAGTACGCGAGTGCGCTGGAGTAATCTTTTAATCGGTAGTACACGTTGCCAATTTCGCTGTTAATGCCGGCAGTTTTTAACGGAGAAACGTGATCCCATAATTCTTTTGAACGGATGAAGTGGGTGAGCGCCTGCTGATATTTTCCCTGATGAAAGTACAACGTACCAATTCGATGAAGAATCGCGGCAGCGCCTTCCTTAACATCAATCTTCTCACTGATTTCTAACGCCTGCAGAAGATAACGCATTGCTGATTCATAATTAATTTTTTCTTTGCTGACAGCAAGCAGTTCGAGCGATTTGATTTCCAACGGTTTATGCTCTATGCTGTCGCTGAGTTTCAACGCCTGCAGAAGGTGATACGATGCAGAATCTGGTCGCGCTTTTGTTTGATACGTTTGACCCAGTGCGTGGTGAGCAATGATTTTTGCTACCGGAACATTATCTACGCTTGCCTCATGTAATGCACGAGTAGCATAGGAAAGACAACTGTCTGCGTTAACAAAAAGATATGCTTCAGCCAAATCCGCTAATGCTTGCGCCTTTTTCGATGTATCCCTCAACTGCGATAAAACACTGTGAAGGCTATCAACTTTTGCTTGTTGCGAAACAATAAACGAAGGAAAGCATGCCAACAGCATTCCGACTGTGGAACGGAATCTCATACCGCTTACTTAGATTGTGTAAAGAAATGATACCAAAAAGTAGAGAATCAACTAAAAAGTATCAAGCGTGAAATAACGAAGAGGTGTGGAAGCGACGCTTTCGTGCAGAGGATCGTCACTCGTAAGAAATGAGCGGTGGAACGACATACTGTATTTTAGATGATTGCCTCGTCTAATTCAAATTGATCGTTTAACTCACGCAGTTCGCGTTCTAACAGCTCACGATGCTCGCGCTTTTCTTGAGCGATGGAGATAAGTAGCGGCTTTATCAAACAATCTCCGACGGTATGAATCATTCTTTCATACTGCGCAATGTTTTCATTCTCACGCTCAATCAACCGTTCGAGCATTGAGGTTATGGAGGTATATTCTTCCAGTGTTCTCATACTCGCCTCATCAAGAAAAATACGACGATAACACAGCAACATCATTTTTATACAACGACACTTTTTCACCCACATGCATGCGGATAGATTCGAACAACGCTTCGATTGGCAACAAACGTTGGGTTGCTACAACGGCGGCGACAGCGCTGGTCGATGCCCGCGCCGGTGTACAGCATGAACGAATCGGAAGACGAATCACGTTTGCCGGTGTTTGAAGAGAAGGAAGCGATTCATCGATGACGATAACTGTCCTTTCTGTGCACCGAGCAAGTGTTCCGTTGGCAACAACTTCTTTTAAACCATCTGCTGACGAAATAATGACAACATCGGGCATCTCAATACCGGTGTAGAAAATTTCCTCACTGCTGAGCACTACTTCAGAAAGAGAAAATCCCGTTCCTTGTGTAACCGGATTATCATTTTTTTGAGTTGCATGAAGTCCACACATTATTCCGGCTCTCATTAGCAGAAATGATGACAATTGCACTCTTTCTCCTGCAGTACCGGCTATCACCCAGCGCTGAGAACCACGGAGAGACGAAATATACCGCCGTACCACTATATCGTTCTTCTGCTGACGGGCCCGGGAAAGAATTTTTGTTTTATACTCTTCGCAGAATTCGACGCGAAATGGACGAGCAAGAAGATCATCAGCAGTATTGCCAAGCACGCCAACCTGTTGTTGTATTTTTTTTCCATCTATAGCATTCTTTCCGATACCGTACTCGGTGCACAGTTCCATAATTTCCACCAGTGCAAATCCTGGATGATTGATGGCGTTGGCAATAACTCCGGAGAGATTTTTATCGGTAGCCGCAACACGCGCTACGTACCCAGCACCACAACTTTTCATCATTGCACAAATATCAATCGGGGGAACGATGTTTCCTTCGGGCGTGGTTGTTGTAATAAAATTAAGAGGCGAAAAACCGGAATTCTGTCCACCGGTCATTCCGTACAGCATGTTGTTGGCAACAAGCACGGTTACATCTACATTCATCAATGCCGCGTTGACAATATGCAAGAGCCCGATGGTTGCACCGCCGTCGCCGATGACGACAATGGTTTTTAGTTGTGAATCGTGCAAAATTCCGTCGGCGAGTTCAATTCCTGTAGCAAATGCGGTTGAACGTCCATGCGTAGTGTGGAACGTGTGCGGCGATTGAAACAACGAATCAAGAATGCCGATACACCCAATGTCGCTGACGATGCAAACATGAGCAGGATCTAATTTCAACGAGGCAAGCGCTTCGTCGAGATGGCGAACATAATGATGGTGGCCGCATCCTTTACAGAATGGGAACGCGGCGTTTTCTTTTAAGTATGTCTTCTGCACAGTTGACATTGTTGTGCGTTCCCCGATACTACTTTATAGAAACATCTGAGAAATCCATCCGAAAGATGCGAAGCATTCTTTGAATCCTTCGGATGAGCCCGCCTGACGGACGGGCAGGCCCGCCGGAACGGCGAAGTCGAACCATGATGATTACCTACAGTGTCACACCGAGCGTGGTCGAGCCACGATAATTACCTATAGTGTCACACCGAGCGTCTGCCAGCAAAAATGAAGTGACGGACAGGTAGTCGAGGTGTGACAACACCTGATGACAAAACAATTGTTCAGATGTTTCTTACAATGAATTGACAACAGAAAAAATCATTTCCGGTGTAATCATTCTGCCGATAGTGTTGACGCCTTCTACGCGTTTGTCGGTAAACAGATGCTGAATAACAGACCGGTATTGTCCTGTAAGATTTTCTTCCGCAACTACAACAGCGTGAACTCCCGTTGCAGCATTTTTCAAAGTGTTTTCCGGAATGGGAAAAAGGGAAATTACGTTTGCAAGACGCACTTTTCGTCCTTGTTTTCGCAGCTGTCGTACTGCTTCACGTGCAGTTCGTGCCGTAATGCCGAAACTAACCAACAGAATTTCAGCATCAGGGTCATCATCAAGTTTCACATATTCCATTTCGCGCGCACGTGCAGAAATTTTTACTTGTAGATGTTTGAGCACTTCGACAGTCTCCGGAGAATTTTTCTGCAGTGTTCCACATTTATCATGCGCGGAGCCGGTGATTGTTGTTTTATGGTTACCGCCCACTGCCGCAAAGAGCGGCACATCGGCAAGATTGTTAAATCCGTATGTTTTATAGTCATCGCCATTTTCACATTGCTTGCGATAGTTCACTTCGAACGGATTCAACGATGCAAAATCCACATCTTCTGACGTCATTCCGATTTCTTTATCGGAAAGGATGACAACCGGTGTTCGTAGTACTTCCGACCAATACACGGCCCGCGTGGTAACTTCAAAACATTCTTGCGGAGTGCTGGGGGCAAAGATTGGAATCGTGTAAGCGCCCGAAGTACAAAATTCCGTCAACAGAATATCTCCCTGCGCTCCTTGTGTCGCACCGCCTGTGCTTGGTCCGAGCCGTTGCACAACGGCAATTACAACCGGCAGTTCAGTCATTAAAGCGTATTGTACTGTTTCAATCATCAGTGACCAGCCGGGACCTGATGTTGCCGTCATCGCTTTTACTCCGCGCGCAGAAGCGCCAACACAATACGCCAGCGCAGAAATTTCATCAGGCGCGCTAATGGCAACACCGCCATGCTTCGGTAATTCTTCTATCATTGTTTTGTAAATGCCCGACGCAGGGGTGATTGGATACCCCGCAAAAAATCGACAGCCAGCGTACAGCGCTCCTTCCGCAATCATCTGATTGCCAGTACGGATTTTAATTTGAGGAGTGGACATTTTTTTTGATTTGTTTTTACCTCAGCAAGGACAATTATTCTTCTGGCTATCAAAAATCGTGCTATGTATACGATGCACAATTTGACGTGAAAAAGAAGAAAACAACCGAATGAAGTTTGTTGAAGATAGGAAAGACTGAAATCAAATTTGAGAAAATGGGAAGGGGAAAAATCAGAGTGATTGGTCTAGTGTCAAATTCATGCATTCCATAAAATGATGCCCGAGTTTGTTCTGGTTAGTACTCTTTTCTATTGGCGTACACATTCATTAACAGGCCTGCCATCATCATGTATGAAACAAGTGATGAACCGCCGTAACTGAGAAATGGAAGCGGAATACCGATAACCGGCATCAGTCCTACCGACATTCCGATGTTGACAAAAATGTGAAATGCAAACAGTGAAACAATGGCAATGGCGAGAAGAGAACTGAATTTGTTTTTGGCAATGGAAGCCAGATGAATTCCGCGAAAGAGCAAAATGGCAAACAAACCGAGTACAACAACGCCGCCGAGAAATCCGAATTCTTCTCCCGGCACGCAGAAAATGAAATCAGTCCATTGTTTAGGAATGAAACTCAACTGTGTTTGTGTACCGCGCATAAATCCTTTGCCGAACATTCCACCGGAGCCGATTGCCACTTTTGCCTGAATGACGTTGTACCCCGCGCCAAGCGGATCGTTGTTTGGGTCGAGAAATGTGGCAATGCGTTTTTGCTGGTAGAGTGGAAGTTTATCGTAAATAATCTGTACTAGAAACCCGATGACAACATTAGCGCCGAAGACTACTGCGGCAACAAATCTGTTTTCATTGCGCATCGTCCACAATGCTATACTGAGGAGGAGTAAAACGATAAGAAAGGGTGTTGTTCCCATAATAGAAGCCGCGGCGACAAACGCCGGTGCGATAATGATGATGATCAGAAATTTTGACGCACCCGCCCAATACAGCACGGGAATGAACATTGCTAAGAACGTGAGCGATGTACCGAAATCCGGTTGCAACATAATAAGAATAATCGGGAGCGCTACAATAACGCTGGTCTTTGTGAGGTCTTTCAAGTCGGTTGCTTTTACATCACTGCGGCTTAAGTATGAAGCAATGGCAAGCATCGTTGTAATTTTTACGAACTCAGATGGTTGAATACCTAAACCGGCGAAGCCAAGCCAACTTTGCGATCCGTAAACTCTCTTTCCCATCAGCAGAACCAGAATCAACAGTGTCAGCGATGCAAAGAAAATTGTTAATGCCGAACGCTGCATCCATCGTAGCGGGAGTAACATCATTGTCAACATTAATGTCAACCCGATTCCCGCCCAGAGCAGTTGACGGTAAAAATCTCTCCCCTCATACGCATCGAAAGTAGCGGAGTACACAGAAAGTAGCCCGATACTGACCAGCCCTAGTACGGTAAAGAATGTGACGCGATCAAAATATTCTTTGAAAAATGTATTCACAATTTTATTTTTGAAACGTGTAAAAAATATTGCTAATTCGCCGCCATTGTTTCGCCGGCAGCGTTCTTTTTCTTACCGTAGCGAATAATTTCGCCGTAGAGATATTGTTCCATGCACAATCCCGCAACCGGAGCAGCAAACGAGCCGCCGTAACCGACATTTTCAATCAATACACAAATAGCAATCTTTGGTTCGTCGAACGGAGCAAAACCGATGAACCATGAGTGTGCTTTGCCGTGAGGATTTTGTGCGGTTCCTGTCTTTCCTGCAACTTCAATTCCGGGAATGCGTGCTGCGGCTCCTGTACCGCCGGGTGCCATTACCGCACGACGCATTCCTTCACGCACTAATTCCCATGTGTGATCAGACAATGAAAAAGAATACTGCTCAGTAACAATTTTTTCTGATTTCTTTGTTCGTTTATCATACACCGCATTGACGATATGAGGTTGATAGTGTATTCCCTTGTTGGCGAGGATAGCGGCGTAATTTGCCATTTGTAGCGGCGAAACGCCCACTTCACCTTGCCCAATTGCTAAACTGATGAGATACCCCGGTGTCCACTTTCCTTTGCCATGCACACGGTCGTAGTATTCACGTGTGGGCAGAAGACCGGCATTCTCTTCCATAATGTCAATATTCGTTGGTTTGCCGAATCCGAATTGTTGCCCCATTGCACTCCAGTTGTCAAGTCCAACTTTTAACATGAGTTGATAAAAGAAGACGTTGCACGAGCGGTGGATTGCATCCACCACGTTGACAGTGCCGTGAACATGTTCGCATTTAAAAACTTTGTCGCCATATTTGAATGAACCGTAACACGTAACAGTCCACCGTTCATCAATGATGCCTTTCTCCAACGCCGTTAATGCGAGAATCATTTTGAATGTAGAACCGGGAGGATAGCGGGTGAGCGTTGCACGGTTGAAGAGCGGTTTGCTTTCATCGGTATTCAACGCGCGCCATACCTCCGGTGGCGTAACGCCGCTGAAGTTTGACAAGTCGTAATCTGGTTTACTCGCCATCGCAATAATGCCGCCATTGCGGGGATCAATGGCGACAACAGCGCCGCGTTTATCTGAGAGTAAACTTTCTGCAAGCGCTTGAACATCGGCATCAATGGCTAACTGTAAATCAAATCCATCTTGTGGCGGAATGTCGTGCTTGCCGTTGTCGAATGTGCCGATGATTTGTCCCTTTGCATTCTGTGAAATAAACTCCCACCCTTTCACACCACGCAGTTGTTCTTCGTACTTTGCTTCCAGTCCCGCACTGCCGATTAAATCACCAGGTTGGTAGTACTCTTTATTTTTTTCCAGCATCATGTCGGAAATTTCGCGTGCGTACCCAAGCATATGACTGCCGCGAACTGCAGTCGGGTAGTACCGTTTTGCTTCCATTTGAATTTCTACGCCGTACAACTTATTGCGATGTTCTTCAAGCATCGAAAGTTCGGCAAACGAAATATCACGCTTCAGGCGCGTGGGAATGAATGGATTGTACCGCTGTGCTCGTTTAATTATTGTAACGATATCGCTTTCTTTCATTCCGAGAATAGAAGAAAGAAGCGGAAGGTTTTCTGCGTTGAAATCAATAGGCGTTATCATAACGGTGTACGACGGGCGATTATCAACCAACAGAGTTCCCTTCCGATCATAAATGTATCCACGGATAGGAACTTTGGGAACATTGCGGATAGAATTCTGTTCAGCTTCTTTGCCGTACAGATCGCCGTAAATATACTGTAACTGAAACAATCGTCCCAGCAGAAGAATAAATCCTGCCGCAACGATAATTTTTAGTACCCGTCGTCGTTCTATTGAGCCGAATTCTTCATTCATAGGTCAGTACATTATCGCAATTGCCCTTTGCGCATAGCGACGAACATCGGAATAGCAGAAAGAGCAGTGGTGTAGAGCATGGAAAACACACCGAACTGAACAATTGCCGTGAATAATCCCACATCGCTTCCTCGCGTAAAGAGGACAAAATAGACGACGTTGTGAACCAACGCCGTACTACCGACGATAACCAGGAAACGATAATTACTTAAAGTAAATTCAATTTTATTTTCGTTATAGAAATAGCCGGCTAAAAATCCTGCCAGTGTTTTCGTAAAAGCCGTCAGACCAAGAAATTGTCCGCTGATGAGGTCTAACGCTAAGCCAATGCAGAAACCGTACAGCGTTGCCGGAATTTGTCCCTGCGTAACTGCAATGTACACAATCCAAATCAGCATCACATCAGGCACAATGTGTAGCACCGACATAAATGTGATAACAGTCGTTTGCAGTGTAACAAGGGCGAGTGAAATGAGTACAAGACGAAGATGTTTTTGCATCGGTTATTGTTTTTCCTACACAGTAATGTCCGTCTGCCTGCAGGCATGCTGAAGTGAAAGTAGCGTAAAATGTAACAAGAAGCAATTGGCCAAACCGTTGAAGGATGAAAAACTTCTCTTGCTTCTCACGGTAACTTTCCTAATTTACGGGTATGAATTCGATGTTTAAGTATCTTGAACCGGCCGACAAAAATCTTTTTTACTCGCGGAACGACACTGCTGACCCGCGAATAGGCGACCTTGTTCGCCGGGGCGAGAAGCAATTTTCTTCCGATGTTACCGTTGGCATTATTGGAGTTCCGACCGACGAAGGGGTCAAACGAAATGGTGGACGCATTGGGGCAAAAGAAGGACCCGATGCAATACGCTCGGCGCTCTATAAGCGCACTCCTTTTGTCATCGGCAAAGACAAATCTCTGTCTGAACTTTCAATATTCGATTTCGGTAATATTAAAGTCGGCAAGACCCTTGAAGAAACCCACGAACGGCTTGCTGAAACCGTACATTCGCTGGTAGCTTCGAACATTATTCCCATTGTACTGGGCGGGGGACACGACATTGCCTATCCAAACTTTCTGGGATTTTCAAAAGGAAAGAAAAATGTCGGTGTCATCAACATCGATACCCATCTCGATTATCGGAAGCCGAATCCAAAACGAAACAGCGGCACGTCGTTCCGTCAGATGCTCGATCATCCTCACAGTCCTTTGAATGCGATGAATTTTGTAGAAGTGGGGGCGCAGTCGTTTGCCAATGCTCACGAACATTATTCTGAGTTGATAGAACGAGGCGCAACCATCTTTTCACTGCGCGATGTGCGCGAAGAAGGTATTACCAAAATTCTCGACCTTGCGTATGAATTAGCCACCACCTCTGTTGATACACTGTACATCAGTTTTGATCTTGATGCCGTTCGAAGCGCTGAAGCGCCGGGTGTGAGCGCACCACTGCCGACCGGATTGAGCACGGAAGAATTTCTTACCGCCGCACTGTTTGCCGGCAAGCGTCGCAAAACAAAAATGATAGACATTGTTGAAATGAACCCCAAATACGACGTTGACGGCCGCACCGCAACTCTTGCCGCGTTGGCGGTAATGTATTTTTTAACAGGAGTGGCGAACAGGTGAGATTTTAAACCTTGCGAAGGTTAGGATAGGAATTTCGAAACCTTCGCAAGGTTTTGTTTAAGAGTAAGAAAGTGATAATGATTTTTTTCCACCTTCCCTATTTGAGATTTTGAGGAGGGAAAAAGGAGGGTGGCATTGAGAAGAAGAATGACACGCTTTGTGTTTTATGCTTTCCTCAACGTCAGCACGGTAATTTCCGAGCGTGCGCCGACGCGTACCGGCGGACCCCAATAACCGGTTCCTTTACTCACATACGCCCACGTCTTTTCACCCCACTTGTTTAATCCTTTTATAAACGGCTGGCCGATGGTGGCGACGAGATTCCAAGGGAAAAATTGTCCGCCGTGCGTATGTCCTGTTAACACAAGATCAAGATCGAGTCCGTTTGTTTGATACAAACTACGCGGTTGATGCGCAAGGAGAATTCGTGTTGTATCACTTGGCGCTCCGCTGAGCGCTTTGTGCGGATCAGATTTGTGGCTGGGAAAAAATCCGCCCCCGCTGTAATCAGTAACGCCTGCCAGCACAATTGATGAACCGTTTTTTGCAATCATTCGATGTTCGTTCATCAATACATCGTAGCCGAGTTGCTGTGCGTGGCGTACCCATTGCTCTGCACCGGAGTAGTATTCGTGATTGCCGGTGACGAAAAATTTTCCGTATGGTGCAGAAAGTTCCGCCAGCGGAGCGACGTCGTTGTATAAATGTTGCACAGAACCGTCAGCCAAATCGCCCGTGAACGCGATTAAGTCTGGTGAAAGGTTGTTCACTTCTTCAGCAACAGTTTCAATCCACTCGCGTTTAATAGTTAATCCGGCGTGAATGTCGGTGATTTGCACAATTCTAAATCCGTCAAACTCTTGTGGAAGAGAAGCGATGGGAATATCGAGCGAGACAATTCCCGGTTTTCGCCGCGCTTCGTACACGCCGTACGCCGTAAGCGTTCCGGCAATTCCAATAACACCAAGATTTGTTGCCTGTAACAGGAACTCTCTCTTTGTCTGATCAACAAACGGCGTTGAAGAAAAAAGAAGAGAGACAATCTTCTGTCCGCCGAAAACCAACAGCCACACCACATCGCGAATAATCAATAATGAAAAAATGAATGAGAGCAATCCGAGACTGATGTACCCAATCCACGACAGTGCATCGCTCCACTCTTCAGCAAACCGGATAAGGAAGAATGAACTGAACGGAATCAGGTACATCACGGCAAGACCGGTCCACGCCAATTGTTTATATGGGCTTTGCAAGTGGAACGGCACAATCAGCCGCCAGCCGATATAAAAGAAACCGACGCTGAGCGTGACCAGCATAATACCGATCCACACAAAAAATTGAGCATTGGCAGACATACGATTATTCTTATGTAATGATTGATGTTCGGGCACGGGATACTTGTGCTATATAACTCCGTATGGTCGAATAAAGTTCAACCTATAAAAATCTTCCTGCAAGTTCAACCTCCTTCCTTGCACTTCCTGCCTATTCTTAGTATTTTGTGGTGCGAAAAACCCTGCCACCAGTTACTTTCGGCGGGGATTTTTTTTCTAAAATGTGAAAAATGAATAATGAAGAATGAATGTGAAGATACAAATTTCCTATTTCATCCTTCATATTTGCATATTCTGCTTCTAATAAGAGTAAATGAACAACTTCCGAAATTTCTGCATTATTGCTCACATTGACCACGGCAAATCAACGCTGGCGGATCGTTTACTGGAATATACCGGTCGCATCACCAAGCGCGATTTGGTTGTCAATCAAGTGCTGGATGATATGGACCTGGAACAGGAGCGCGGTATTACCATTAAATTGCATGCCATTCAAATGGAGTATAAAGCAAAAAATGGAGAAACCTACACACTCAATCTCATTGATACTCCCGGTCATGTCGATTTCACCTATGAAGTTTCCCGATCGTTAGCCGCGTGCGAGGGGGCCATTTTGGTTGTTGATGCGTCTCAAGGAATAGAAGCGCAAACGCTCAGCAATCTCTATATGGCGATTGATGCAGGGTTGGAGATTATTCCTGTGCTAAATAAAATAGACCTTCCTTCTGCCGCAACAATGATAGATACTGTACTGCACGATGTTATGAACTTAATCGGCTGCAAAGAAGAGGACGTTATTAAAGCCAGCGCAAAAGCTGGAATTGGCATTGAAGAAATTCTGGAAGCCGTAGTGACAAAAATTCCGCCGCCGAAAGGAGATCCGACAAAACCATTACGGGCGTTGATTTTCGATTCGAAGTTTGATTCGTACCGCGGAGCAATTGCCTACGTGCGTGTGGTAGATGGTGTGCTGAAAGAAAAAGACAAAATTAAATTTATCAACAAAGGAACGGTTGCCGAAGTAGAAGAAACCGGTGTGTTGTATATGGAGCGTCACCGTACCGGCGAGTTAATGGCGGGAAATGTCGGCTATGTTATTGCTGGCTTAAAAAATGTTCGCGATACAAAAGTAGGCGACACTATTACTACAGTACATAACGGCGCGAGCGAGCCGCTGGCGGGATACAAGGAAGTAAAGCCCATGGTCTTCAGCGGCTTGTATCCGACCGATGCGGATGATTTTGCAGAACTGCGCGACGCGCTGGAAAAACTTTCGCTCAACGATTCGTCATTGGTGTACGTCCCTGAAACCTCCGGTGCGCTGGGATTCGGATTTCGTTGCGGCTTTCTCGGACTTCTTCACATGGAAATTATTCAGGAGCGACTGGAACGCGAATTCAACCAATCGTTAATCACCACCGTTCCCAACGTTGAATTAAAAGTTGTTCTGACCAATGGAGAAGTTGTTACTGTCGATAACCCGGCAGAGATGCCTGATCCTTCAAAAATTGATCATGTAGAAGAACCGTACATCAGAGCGCAAATCATCACACCGA
This sequence comes from Bacteroidota bacterium, assembly GCA_040753935.1. Classification (GTDB taxonomy): domain Bacteria; phylum Bacteroidota; class Ignavibacteria; order UBA10030; family UBA8401; genus SpSt-333. Next base: position 20,441 of record JBFMDF010000004.1, read on the forward strand.
CGGAGTACATCGGCAATATTATGAAGTTAGCAATGGAACGACGCGGTATATGGAAAAATACCAGTTATCTTGACCCAACACGCGCCGATATTTCGTACGAATTTCCATTATCAGAAATTATTTTTGATTTCTATGATAAATTAAAGTCGCTGACGCGTGGCTACGCCTCGCTCGACTATGAGTATCTCGACTACCGCGAGTCTGATTTGGTAAAATTAGATATTTTGTTAAACAATGAGCCGGTGGATGCGCTGTCGACCATTGTGCACCGAAGCAAGTCGTACGAAATGGGAAAGAAACTCTGCTCTAAATTGAAGGAATTAATTCCTCGCCAAATGTTTGAAGTCGCCATTCAAGCGGCAATTGGCAGTAAAGTTATTGCACGAACAACTGTCTCAGCGTTACGGAAAAATGTTCTCGCCAAATGCTACGGCGGCGATATCTCCCGGAAGCGAAAACTGCTTGAGAAACAAAAAGAGGGAAAGAAACGAATGAAACAGGTTGGCAAAGTAGAACTCCCGCAGGAAGCATTTCTTGCCGTGTTGCAGATGGGGGAAGAATAACGATACGACATTTTCACAATTACAGGATTACAAGATTAAGTGAATGCAATGAGTTCTGTAGTTGGTAAAGCAGAAAACACAAACCAAAATATCCGATAGGATTTTGATCTATGGCAAAACATGAAGAGAAAAAAACAAAGGAAGATGTAAAAGAACAGCCGAAAACCTTCAAGGAAAAGCTCAAACATCAAATCAAAGAATTTGTTGTTGTCTTCGGAGGATTTTTACTGCTGAACAATTTTGTCATTGCCTCCTTTCTGGTGCCAACTGGTTCAATGGAAAACGAAGTGATGACCGGCGATTTTTTAATGGTCAATAAGTTCATTTACGGCGCTTCCACTCCACGCAACATCATGTTTACCAACATTCGTTTGCCATGGACAATGCTGCCGGGATTTAAGGACGTAAAAAGAGGCGATGTCATCGTCTTCGAATTTCCCGGTTACAGAGACGAAGTGAACCCTGAAGAGTTTACATTTTATTTAAAACGTTGTATGGCATTGGCTGGAGATACACTGGAAATTAGAAACCGTGTGGTGTATATCAACGGTCAACCGGCTCCGCTGCCGAAGAATATGAAATTCAATTTTCCTCCGAAACCTCCCGGGTACGCTGATCCGCGGATTTTTCCTCCCGGGGCACCGTACAATGAAGATAACTACGGACCAATTGTCATTCCGAAAAAGGGAATGACGATGGAAATTACTGCGGCAAACTTTCATCAGTGGGAAACTTTTATTAAACGTGACGGACACCAGCCGACATTGTTGAGCGATGGTACAGTATTGATTGACGGTATAAAGACAAATACGTACGTCGTAGAGAAAGATTATCTCTTTGGAATGGGAGACAACCGTGATAACTCTCTCGACAGCAGATTTTGGGGATTCATTCCACGCGATTACGTTGTCGGCACGCCGATGTTTGTCTATTTTTCAGTGATGGGAACGGAAGAGTATGCCAGCCGACTTGCCATGCAAGGAGAACGGATGCGCATGGAATGGATTTACACGACATTTTCAGGACATAACCTTGTGTTAGATTTTGTGGCAAAAGTTTTCCTTGTCATTTTTAATCCGGAAATGATACAATTCCATCGCATTGGTAACGTTATTAGTTAACGGGAGCCGTTGAAAAAATCCACTGCGGTGTATGATGAAAATTGGCACGAAGAGACAGAAAACGATTCGCGATGTTGTCATTGTAGTATGCGTTACAGTGATTTTTGCATTTTCTCTCAAATCGTGCATTGTCGACGCCGTGAAAATTCCGACCGACTCAATGTCAACTGTACTGCAAGCAGGTGATTATGTGCTGGTCAACAAATTCATCTACGGCGCACGCATGCCGGAGCGATTTCTCTTTCTGCCGCTGCCGCAGTTTCGCTTTCCTCAGGTGTCACCTGTACAACGCGGCGATGTCGTGCTCTTCAATTTTCCCGGAAAGCCGGAAGAAGTGTACCCGCTACAGTACCAATTGTTAATAAAACGATGTGTGGGACTACCGGGCGATACAGTAGAAGTTGTACGGTCAAATCTCATCGTGAACGGCTATCGTGCCGTTAACTCATTTTCCCAGTTTGATACGCTTCCCTTGTACGTCATCGTACCGTATAAAGGAATGAAGGTAACACTTACCGAGCAGACAGTACCACACTGGACTGTGTTTATTCAACGAGAAGGAAACAACGTTACACTCAATGGTGATACAATTTTTGTGAATGGTTTACCGTTACAATCATATACTGTCAAAAAGAATTACTACTTTGTTGTCGGTGACAATGCAAAGAATAGTTACGACAGCCGGCACTGGGGATTCGTTCCGGAAGAAAACATCATCGGCAAAGCGATGATGATTTATTGGGCGAGAAATGCTGACGGGATTCGATGGGAACGAATCGGGACGGTGGTGAGGTAACGCCATGGCTTCGCTTTATTTTCACATACCATACTGCGAACATAAATGCATCTATTGTGATTTTTATTCCATTGAGAATATGACTTCAATGGAACAATTTCTCTCTGCGCTCGAACTGGAAATTGTTCGCCGCGCAGATGAATTCTCATCGCAGGAAACAATTGAGACAATTTTTTTCGGCGGTGGTACGCCATCCCTTCTTTTGCTACACCAATTTGAAAAAATTATTTCGCTTATTCACAGACACTACCGCGTAGAATCTCAGGCGGAAGTAACGTGCGAAAGTAACCCCGGCACGGTAGAACTGAAGAAACTGAACGACATCCGTTCTGTCGGATTCAACCGCATCAGTTTTGGTATTCAATCATTCTATGAAGACGATTTGAAATTTCTCACGCGTATTCATTCGTCCGAAGAGGCAGAGCGTGCAGTTGATGCCGCGTATCGCGCCGGCTTTGATAATGTGAATGTTGACCTCATTTTTGCTTTACCACATCAAACAGCTGAACGATGGAGAGAGAATCTGCGGAGAGCAATAGCGCTGCAGCCGAAGCATATTTCGGCATACGCCTTGATTGTGGAAGAGAACACGCCGCTGGCTTCGATGGTGAAAGATACACGCGTTACCCCGCTTCCACCGGAAGAAGATGCAGCACTCTATGAAATTACAATGGACATGCTGACCACAGGTGGTTACCGACAATATGAAGTTTCAAATTTTGCTCTGCCGGGCTACGAATGTCGGCATAACATCAACTATTGGAATCACTCGAACTATCTCAGTTTCGGCCCATCGGCGCATTCATTCTGGAAAGATTCAGCAGTAACGGGTAGGAGATGGTGGAATGTGCGCAGCATTCAGAGCTACTGCGAATCTATCAATCGCAATGAATTTCCGGTTGCCGGCAGTGAAGAAATTGATGCGCAAAAATTTCTTCATGAAGAAATCTTTCTCGGTTTACGAAGCACCGGTATCGATGAAGTGAAAGTGAAACAGTTGTTTGGTGACGACATTTTTGAACGGCACAACATGCTGCTGAACGAACTGGAACACGACGGGTTTTTACAACGTCAAAACAACGTTATTGCTCTGACCGGGAAAGGATATGCCGTGTGCGATGAAATTGTAAGAAGGCTCATGATGTAGGCGGAAGGTAAAATGACAATTTCATCGGGGGTTCTTTAGAATTTCCTTTTGAAAATCGGCGCTTTCAAAGTATATTGTTTCACTTTTTGTCATTGTTTGTTTTTTTTATTTCAGAGGTTTTTCCATGGAGCATACCA
>JBFMDF010000005.1:0-21665 GCA_040753935.1 Bacteroidota bacterium
AACTCCGTAGGAGTTGTACGTTTCTAGAACTGAATGCAAAAACACGAATAAGGAACCCCGTAGGGGTTCTACAAATCATTCATTCAGGTCAGAACGGACATTGTTGTTAATCCAAACGTGCGATGCGATGTTGTTCAACTCCTGACGGAGTTGGATTTCGCCCTTCGTTCTATTTCTGCAAATGTCCGCCCGCTGACGGGGTCGATGTGTTTTCTATTTCCACTTCAGCCACACTAACTTGCCTCTTCTCTTGACGATATTCTTGTAGTCCCACTGGATCGCTTTTGCTTTCTTGAGCCAGCGGCGCAAATCCTTGATGCGTATCTCGACAGCCGAGGTGTAGCGAACCTCTGCGGCTTTGAAGCTTCCTTCTGGCGTGAGGCCTGTCTCATCGAACGACTGCCCGCTCCAGAAGAGCAGCCGCACAGCATCCTTCAACTTGCTGTACCCGACGACCGGGTTCCCATCCAAGAACCAGACCGGATGCGCATGCCAGATCTTGCTCTCTGCCTCGGGCAAACCGCGATCAATTTCCTCAGCAAGCATATCACAGATCTCTCTGTCCGCTGTTGCCAGCGCCTTGTTGTAAGAGCGAATCTCTTTGTGCATGGAAGTCATTCCCGTGGTTTGCTGTAATTGATCATCCACTGCACGCCGAACTTGTCTCGCAGCGAGCCGAAATAATCGCCCCAGAACATATCCTGCATCGGCATCTCGACCTGCCCGCCCGCAGAAAGAGCATTGAAAAACCGATCTGCCTCTTCTTTGCTCTCCGGCTCGATCGTGATGTAGTAGTTGTTGCCGAACGTCACTTTTTGCCCCAACGATTCGAGTGCATCGGTCGCCATGAGGAAATTGTTCTTCCCGACGGGAAGTGCGACATGCATGATTTTATCGCGGTCTTTTTCGGGAATTTGTTCTGCCACCGGCGAATCCTTGAACCGCTGGAACGATTGAAATTCCACATTGAAGACCGATCTGTAGAAATTGAACGCCTCTTCTGTATTGCCCGGAAAGTTCAGATACGTATTGATGGATTTCATAATTTCAGTCTCCTTTTTTAGATAGTTCGAACTGCTCGTCGTTTCTTGCTTTCAGCCTGCATTGCAGAAACATCCGCTGCGGGGCGAATCTCCCAGCTGCTTCCCATGCGCAACGACGGGTGCTTCGACATGAACAATCTGAAGATTGCGACTACCGCATTTATGGTTTTTTCTGGATTGCTCTTTCCACCGTTGGATTCGCTGCAGCTTTTCTGACATCCTCCGGAAATTCCTCGACCTCGAACACCTGCCGCACTTCAATCACGTCCCCCTCGTCGGCAGGAACACGGCGAGCCCACTCGATAGCTTCTTCCTTCGACTTCACGTTGATCATCCAGTAGCCGCCCACAACTTCTTTCGCTTCCGTGAACGGTCCGTCGGTTACCGTTGGCTTTCCACCTTTGAACGAAACCCGCGCGCCCATAGAAGGCGGGTGCAGTCCATCGAGGGCGATCAAGGCTCCCGCTTTTGCTAATTCTTCGTTGTACTTCATCATTCGCTCGACTGCATCGGCGGGAGGAGCAAAGTCGGCCCCGGCTTTTTTTCCCTGCTCGCCTTGATACACGGCAGGAATCATAAATATCATGAATCGCATGGCTTGTTCTCCTTTTTGTCTGAGGCTGCAAGATACGTGAAAGATACGGTTCTACCAAATAGTCGTTTTGCTAGTTGTTAATTCGACATTAGGCAAGAGAGTTTTTTCCGGTTTGGCGTCACAATGCTGATGGCAGCGTTCAGGTCTGGTGCGTCAGACGGTCAGAATCCTGCCTGTTGGAGACAGGGAAAAACAAACAAAATGCTCATCACCGTGTCAATCCCGAAGGGATTGAAGATGAATAGCCTGTCCGTCGAAAGACAGACGGGCTAAAAAACAAAAGAAAGAATTCCAACCCTGAAAGGGTTAAATAGCAAGTTGAATAACGAGCGACCGGAAATCACAACAGATACCGTTCATCATATTCAACACCATGTTCCTTGAGGAGTTCAATAACCTCCTCTCTGTACGTTTTCACCCGATGATGTTCTTGCTGGTTCTTCACATATTCGATCAGTCTGTCTTTCGCTTCGATGGAATATGTAAAGGCACCGTAACCATCCTGCCAGCCGCCAAAACGAGGGAAGAGATTGTTGGTCTTGATAAATTCAGAGGATGCGAGTTTGATGTCTTTGACGAGATCCGCAAGCGCAACCGAAGGATGAAGATGTGTGACGATATGGAGATGATCTTCAACGCCGTTGATCCTGTACAGATGGCATTTTTTGTTCTTCAGAATGCCTGCAATGTAGCGAAAAAGTTCATCGCGCTTGTCTGCGGCAAGTGTTTTCTGGTGATGCTTGGTGCCGAAGACAATTTGATACAGAATTTGTGTATAGGTACTCATGGTTGTTATTAAACCCTTTCAGGGTTTGCTGATTGTGGTGTTTCGTTGTCCACGCACTATGTGCGCGGTTATTCGTATTGAACCCCCTTCGGGGTTTTGACAGCTCTGCTCTTTTTCTTCCTGTGCACTTCGTGCAGGTTATTCGTATTGAACCCCCTTCGGGGTTTTGATGACTGTCGTGTCTCTTTGCCCCTGCACTTTGTGTACGGTTATTCGTGTTAAACCTCTTCGGGGTTTGACTGTCGTCTTCATCGTTCTCTTTGTACAATGTCATTCACTTTGGACCCTGCCGTGGAAAGAAAATCATCTTCCCTTCGCTACCGTCTGAGCAGATTTTTCAGCACCCTCATATTTTCTACATCTTCATGCAAATCTTCGCTTTTCGGTGTTTCCAAAATTTTGGGAATATGTATGAACCGTTCATCGTTCATCAACAATCGAAATCCTGTCAATCCAATTGCTCCTTTACCAATGTGTTCATGACGGTCAACGCGTGAACCGAGTCCTTTCTTGGAATCGTTCACATGAAACGCAACAAGCCGATCTAATCCTATAATCTCATCAAACAATTTGAACGTTTCTTCATATCCTTTTTCTGTTGAAATATCATATCCTGCCGCGAAGATGTGGCATGTGTCGATGCAGACCGCCATTCGCTCAGGATTTTCCACACCATCAATGATTGCGCGTAAGTGTTCAAATGTGTAACCGACGTTTGTACCTTGTCCAGCGGTTGTTTCGAGAACACTTTTTACTTTATATCCTTTTGTTTGTGTGTGTGCGATGTTTAAGCTTTCACAGATTCTTTTTATTCCTTCATCGTCACCTGCACCAAGATGCGAACCGGGATGGAAGTTTAACAATGGAATTCCCAACTGCTCACACCGCTCAAGTTCGTCAATAAATGCGGCGCGCGATTTTTTAAGGATGTCAGGATTGGTAGCGCAGAGATTGATTAAGTACGAATCGTGCGAAACAACGGAAGAAATTCCTGCGGCGGCGATCTTTTGTTTGTACTGTTCGATATCGGTTTTTGTGAACGGTTTTCCGCTCCACTGATTGTTGTTCTTCGTGAAGACTTGCAAAGCAGTACATCCGATGGATGTTGCACGGTCAACAGCGGTGTGAACGCCACCGGCAATGGACATGTGAGCGCCAAGAAGAAGGTTGTGCTGTTTCAATAGAGACATTGAACTACTATACGTCAATCCAACGGATAGATTATTTCGGTTAGAATGGTTACATTCGTTTCGATGAATATACTCCAAAAACTTCAGCGTAAAAAGAAGAAACTCGTGGTCGGATTGATGTCCGGTACTTCTGTGGATTCGATCGACGCTGTGCTTGTTGAAATTTCCGGCTACGGTTTTTCTACCTCGCTGAAACGACGCGCCTTTGTCTCCCTTCCTTATCCGCAAGGATTTCGTGAATTTGTTTTACGTCATTCCCTTCCTGGTGGCGGTTCGGTCGATACAATTTCCCAACTCAATATTCTCTTTGCTCATTTTTTTGCCGATGCGGTAACAACAGTAGCAAAAAAAGCCGGCGTTCCGCTTTCTTCAATTGATCTCATCGGTTCGCACGGCCAAACGGTGCATCATATTCCCAACGAACGGAAATTTTTTGGCAAGTCTGTGCGTTCTACGTTGCAGTTGGGAGATCCTTCTACGATTGCGAAACGTACCGGCATCGTCACTGTCGGAAATTTTCGCACGGCAGATATGGCGCTCGGCGGACAAGGGGCGCCTCTGGTACCATATTTTGATTTTCTGATATTTCGCTCGCAGACAAAACATCGGGCTTTGCTCAACATTGGCGGCATCGCCAATATGACGCTACTGAAAAAGAATTGCACGGTGGACGAGGTTGTGGCATTCGATACAGGACCTGGAAATATGGTAATCGATGCGGCAATGAAAACGTTGTTTGGAAAAGAGTTTGATCGAAACGGTGAAACAGCACGCAAGGGAAAAATTATACCGACAGTACTGAGACGGCTGATGAACCACAGTTATTTTTCCCGCCCTCTCCCAAAATCCACCGGAAGGGAACTGTTTGGCAACAAATTTACTGACCGTTTACTTCGTACGTGCAAAGGAAAAAAGAAGGAAGACATCATTGCTACTGTTACAGAATTCACGGCGTTGTCGATTTTCGATCAATACAATCGTTTCCTGAGACGTTGGTTAAAGGAAGAACCGCTCCACGAACTGATTGTCAGCGGCGGCGGAACAATGAACGACACGTTGATGGATTCTCTGAAACACTATTTTCATCCGACAACCATTGTATCGAGTGCCGCGTTCGGCGTCAACAGTCAAGAAAAAGAAGCGCTTTGTTTCGCCGTGTTGGCGAACGAAACAATTCACGAACAGCCGGCAAACATTCCGTTGGTAACAGGAGCTCAACACACGACAGTGCTTGGTACAATTTGTTTATAAATAACAGACAGAACCAAACAACCGGCGTACCGTACGTTGGAAAGTCAGCACAATTAATCCACATTACTATCGTGCACTATGTTTAGACACGCTTCGCTTCCCACCAAGGTCTTCTTAACCTTCTTCCCATTATTTTTCATCACAGTGGCGATTATTTCATACATCAACTACTCCACCACGCAGGAAGAGATGATGATACAGGTGCAAAGCGCGGCAACCGCGCAGGCAAACACTATTCGTGAAGCAATCGTGAATATGATGATCACCAATGAGCGGGTTGAGGATAGTTTTTTAAGAAAAATCAGTTCGGCGGGGGATATTAAGAATATCAGTATTCTTTTTAAACTCGACAGCCTACGCTTGAACGAGGAATACATGGCAGACACCAGTCGTATCCGCCGCTTATCGCTGCGTGAATCCGCCGTGTGGAAACTTCACCCTGAAATCGGCGCGGAAATTTTCTCGCTGACACAGCCACAGTGGTATCTCGTTTGCCAAAAGAAATTTCACGACACCCGACAGATTACAGATGTGCCGCACGACAAACCGATGTTCATTCAAACCTGTGAAGAAATGCATGCTCTTGTTCCATTTGTGACGGAAAAAAAATGTACCGAGTGCCACAATGTCAACACCGGCAGTGTGCTCGGCACTGCGGTGATGAACGTGCCGCTGGATGCAACAGCAGCACATCTGGCAGAAAATGCAAAACGCTCTCTCTTCATCTTTTTCGGTTTCATCGTGCTTTCGCTGATTGTAAATGTCTTTATCTTCAGAAAGTTTATCAATACACCGTTGCGAAGACTTCTGCATGCCATTGAGGAAATTGGAAAAGGAAAAACCAACGTCCTCCGACAAAACTTTGCGCGGGACGAATTCGGCACGCTGGCGGTCGCTTTTGGACAAATGGAAGAAAACCTTCTCCGCCTGAAAGAAGAGGCGATGAAAAACGAACGATTATCCGCGCTTGGACAAATGGCAAGTTCCATCGTTCACGATTTTCGAAATCCGATGACCAACCTGTCGCTTGCCGTAGAGCGGTTGCAGCAATACGATAAGGATACTCCAGAGCGACGACAAAAAATGCTCAAAATTCTGGAGGAGAACATCAAGCGTATTGATTCGATGATGCAGGAATTGCTCGACTACTCCAGCGGCTCTTCGGCGCTTCAAATGAAAGAACACGAGATTGGAGAACTCGTGCTTGCCGTCCAGCGCGAATATGGTTTTCTCTTTCAACAATCCAACATTCAATTCTCTGCACAATGTCTCTGCGCGGGAACCATTACTCTTGACCGCGAGCGTTTTCTACGGGCTATTAGCAATCTCATTAACAATGCCGCTGATGCGCTCACAAACGGCGGCGCCATTTCATTTATTGTTACAGAAAATAGTGATGAAGTTTTCTTTTCTGTGCGAGACAACGGTAAAGGCATACCGCCGGAGATTCACGACACGCTGTTTGAGCCATTTGTTACCTACGGCAAAAAGAAAGGAACCGGTTTAGGGCTGGCATCGGTCAAACGTATTGTCGAACTTCACAATGGAACGATTTCGTTCACTTCAGAAGAAAATAAGGGAACAGAGTTTGTCATCAGTATTCCCCGTCGTCGTGTCGTTTGATGTCAACTCATTCTTTAGTACATTTTCTCTCGTTATGAGACATCACCTTTTTATTTTTTTGGCGCTAATTACTCTCTGTGGATCGCCCGCATCCGCCCAGTATACTACCGAACACGACAGTATGTTTCTTTTTCTGCCGCGGAAAGATTTTGCCGCGTACACAACGGTGGCGTGGTCTGCCGGAGCGGTGGTGATGGAGTTTCAGTGGTGGTGGCGGGATGATTTCTTGTATAAACAGCATCCGTTTCGTCTCGCAAACGACGGATATTTTTATAACTACAGTTACGGCGTAGATAAATTAGGTCATCTCTTTACTTCGTATCTGTTTTTCCATACAACGTACGATTTCTTAACGTGGGCGAATTATGACCAGAAGACTGCCATACTCAGCGCAATCGCTGTACCCGCCGCTCACGCCATTGCAATTGAACTTGCAGACGGATACTCAAAGTATGCGTTCAATCCTTCTGATCTGGTGTTTAATTCCATCGGAATTGTGTACGGTGTTGCGCAAACGCAATATCCTTTCTTAAGAAATTTCAACTTGAAGTGGAGTTACATTCCTACTGCCAACGGTGGGGCGAAAGATCCCGATTGGGGACCGGCAAGCGATTACAGCGGGCACATTTATTGGATTGCGATGGATGTTTACAATTTGCTTCCGGAATCTGCTCAACAGTACTGGCCAAAATTTTTGAACATCGCGGTAGGTATGGGGGCAAAGAATGTTTCATTCGGCGACACCGGTGAAAAGAAACACAAGTTTGCTATCTCTCTCGACTGGAACATGACGGAACTTCCGTTGTACGGCGACACGTGGGATGTTATTAAAAATCTGATCAACAAAATTCATTTCCCGGCACCGGGGGTAAAATTTTACTCTGGAGAGAAGCCGGATGGAAAATTACTACTACTGAATTGATATGACGAAAACATTCCTCGTCGCCATGTTCGCTTGCGTTTTTCTTCTTGCGGCAGATGAATCTGCACGTGGAAGAGAATCTGCTTCATTTCTCACCTTGCTTCCCGAAAAAAAATTTATTCCTTCTTTTACCGCTTCCGGAACGGAACACCGGATTTCGTACAACAAACAATTAACACGGGGAATTTTTATCGGCAGTATGGGAGGAATTTTTCCAGTAGCAACTGTGCAGTACGACGATGTCCTCTGTCAAATCAGTGCTGCTGGTTCTGTCTATACGTCGTTGCAAAATGCAGGGGTGAAATTCAAGGTAACTACCGTAGATTTCTACGCCGATATCTTCTTTGATTTTCCAATTTCGGATGAATCGGTGATTCGATTCGGGTGGGGGCACACCAGCCATCACCTTGCCGATGATGCAATGGCGCAGCAGGTAGATCCAATTAATTACGCGCGGGATTACTATGATCTGTTTTTCATCCGAACCATTGAGCACATCAATGGTTTTGTGTATGGCGGACTGTATTGGTCATATTCATTTTTAATCAACCGCAACATCGGACGAAAAATACTTCCGGAAGTTGGAGCAGAAGCAACGATCGTTTCGCTAACACATTCTGTTGCTGCCTACAGCGCGGTTGACTTCAAGTTTCGCGGTGAACTGAACTACGGCGCTACACAGAGTTACCAGATTGGAATTAAATCTGAAAATGCCGGTTTTCGCGCACTACGCGTTGCATATACCTTTCGAACCGGTGTTGAAGATCGCGGACAGTTTTACTACTTGCGAAGCACACTTCACACCGTTGGTGTATTTTTTGATTTCTAATCTCAACACCATATCATGACCACTTTTACAATACGAAAAGCAATCCGCAACGACGCTGAAACGATTGCTCATTTCAATGTTGCGTTGGCAAAAGAAACCGAACACTTCGATCTGGATGTTAACCGAACGTTGCTTGGTGTAAACGGCATGTTCGATGATCCTTCACGCGGATTCTATCTCCTCGCCGAATCAGAAAACGGTATCGTTGGGCAATTGATGGTTACCTACGAATGGAGCGATTGGCGCAACGGTGTCTTTTGGTGGATTCAAAGCGTCTATGTGAAGCCGGATGTTCGCGGGCAAAAGGTATTCAAAGCTCTTTTCGAATACGTTATGTCGCTTGCAAGAAAGGAAGGGAATGTGTGCGGATTACGGTTGTATGTGGAAAAACAGAACGAACGGGCTCGCGCTGTCTATCAAAAACTTGGAATGAAAGTAACCGATTACGATTTATTGGAAATAGATTTTGTTCTGAAACGATAGATTGCATTGCGCTTTGTGTTCAGGTTTTAAACAGAAAGAAATACTGGCCATCCGGCGTTTCGGTTATTGCATGACCTTCCATCCCAATTTCCTCCTCTTGTTGAACAAATTGAACGCCTCGCTTCTTTAGTTCCGCAATTCGTTCCTTCATATCTGTTTCAAAGTACGTCAACGCAGGATTTTTGAATTGATGAGGGCATGTTCCGCGTACGTATAATCCTATTTTGATGTTTCCATCGTCCATTGTGCACCATGTACCTTTTTTGGTTGTTACCTTGAAGCCGACATTCTGCCACCACCTTGTGGAACGTTCCATGTCGTCAGTTTCCAGACTCACTTCAGAAAAGGAACCGCAAAGTGAAATCGGCCTGCGGGGAAATTCTTTAAGCGGCATGATTGCACTGTCTAGCAACAAAATGGTTAATCCGTTCGGTTCACGGATAATAGCGTGGTGGCGAGATTTTTCAGCCACGTGCAGTTGTAAGTTTTCCGCCATTTCTATCTTATTGGAAACATCATTCACAAGGTACGACAAAGCCGTTGCGGTATGTTCAGATCGATGAACATCAAAATACAAATTGCCATCGGTGAGAAGTGTTGATTCATGGTCTTGCGAAATTATTTGAAAACCAAGTTGTGCACAGAAGGCGGTTGTTGCCTCCGGCGTTGGTGTATAGAAGGTGAGATATGCAAATGTACCGAGTTTCATGATTCTTCATGGAAAAAGAATGTGAAGTAAAGATAACAATTTTTTGACTGTGTTTCTTTTACTCTTCTTCTGTACATTGCGGTTGTATTGATTCTTCAACTCTGTGATTTCAGCGGTAATTTTTCCGCTTCCGCAATGCCAACGAGAAAAAAATATATTGCCCATCTCGATCTTGATTGTTTTTTCGTTTCTGTGGAACGTTTGAAAAACCCCGCACTCATTGGTAAACCGGTGGCGGTTGGTGGTGTGGGAAGACGCGGTGTTGTTTCTTCCGCTTCGTACGAAGCGAGAACGTTCGGCGTACGTTCTGCTATGCCGACCGCTCAAGCGCTTGATCTCTGCCCACAGTTGATTGTTGTCCGAGGCAGTCATAGCGAGTACGGAAAAATCTCCAAACAGTTATACAAATTCATGTGCGATTATGCGCCAATTGTTGAACAAGCATCAATTGACGAAATGTATATGGATTTCACCGGCTGTGAGCGCTTGTACAACAACGATTTACCCGGTCTCATGCGCACACTGCAGGCGCTAGTGAAAAAAGAATTCGGCCTTCCCTGCACCATTGCGCTTTCTTCAAACAAAGTCATCTCAAAAATTGCGACGGGCATTGTGAAGCCGGAAGGATTGATCTATGTGGAACATGGTCTCGAAAAAGAATTCCTATCCCCTCTCGACATCAGCGTCATTCCCGGTGTCGGCGCAAAGACAGAAAAAGAATTGCGGAAATACAATTTTACGACTATTCGGGACATTCAAAAAGCAGGCGTTGAAACCCTTGAAACAATTCTGGGCGAACACGGCAGATATCTCCATCGTGTTGCGATGGGGCTTGGAAATGATACGCTGGACGTAGAGTGGAAACGAAAGAGCATCAGTAACGAAGAAACTTTCATCCATGACATTTCCGACCGGGGCGAGTTGCTGAAACATTTGTTCGCATTAACCGAAAGCGTTTGCTACAACACGCGGCGGTACGGATGGAAAGGAAAAACCGTAAAACTGAAATTGCGCTACGCCGATTTTTCAACACTCACCCGAAACGTCACACTGAAAGAACCAACGTGCGACGACAAGGTTGTTTTCGATGCGGTGCAAACTCTTTTTGTGAAAGCATACACAAGAAAATTTCCCATCCGTTTGCTGGGAGTGGGATTGACAAATTTCATCGAAGCAGATGAGGAAACGATTTCAATGTTTGCTGCCGATGAAAAACGAACGCAGGTGTTACATGCCGTGGATGCGCTACGGAAAAAATTTGGTGACGATGCAATTCATACGGGAGGGGTATAAATGAAAAATCCCCAACGTTTTGAAGATGTCGGGGATTTATAGGCAATGTTCATTGCATCGTATGGTACACGCTCTGCACGTCGTCATCTTCTTCCAGCGCGTTAATCAACTCATTCACTTCTTTCTGCTGGTCTTCCGGCAATTCTTTTGTTGTGGTGGGTATGTACTGCAACTCGGTGCTTACCGGCTCAATACCCCGTTCTTCCAACGCTTTCTGCATCGTGCCAAAATCGTGAAACGATGTGTACACATAAATAAATTGATCATCGCCGGTCAAATCGTCTAATCCATGATCGATCATTTCTAATTCAAACGCATCAATATCCAGAATTTTCTCAATTGGAATTTTGAAAAGTCCTTTCCGCTCAAACATGAAGGCGATCGAACCCGTTTGCCCAAGTGTTCCACCATGCTCTTTGAAAATATGACGAACGTTTGAAACGGTGCGGGTCGGGTTATCGGTTGCACATTCCACCAGCACGGCTATGCCGTGCGGCGCGTAACCTTCATACACAATTTCATGATACCCACTGGTATCTTTGTTTGACGCGCGTTTAATCGCCGCTTCCACGCGGTCTTTCGGCATGTTGACGCTTTTTGCGTTTTGCATTGCTATCCGCAGCCGAGGATTTCCCTTGGGGTCGGGACCGCCGGCTTTTACCGCAATTTCAATTTCCTTGCCGATGCGGTTGAACGCTTTGGACATTCTCGCAAAACGCGCAAACATTTTGTATTTACGTTTTTCAAATATTCTTCCCATAAAACTTCTCTTTTGCAGTATCCTTAAATTTCAAGCGTTCTAAAATACGAAAATTGTGTGTGAAGTGGAAGCGGATTGCCCATTGCTGTTCTTGGTGTGCCTGTGTTTTTTGAGTAAGGAAAAAACATGTTGGGACTTTCCATTACTTTTCTTACTTTGATTGCAATACACTTTCACCAAAAGGAATAACAATGAAAATCGAAAACAACAAAGTCGTTTCCATCAACTATACGCTCCGTAACGATGCGGGAGAAGTTCTTGATAGTTCTGATGGACGAGAGCCGCTTGTGTACATTCACGGAATGGGAAATATCATTACCGGTCTTGAATCCCAATTACTGGGCAAATCTGCCGGCGATTCGCTAAAAGTATCCATTCCTCCCTCAGAAGCCTATGGCGAGTACGACCTTTCACAAGTCGTTCAGGTTTCACGTTCGCAGTTTGAAGGGGCGCCTGATTTGAAAGTAGGGATGCGCTTTACCGCTACTTCCGATCAAGGATATCAGGTTGTAACAATTACCAACATTAATGACGATGTTGTAACGATTGATGGCAACCATCCTCTCGCAGGAAAAACTCTTCATTTCGACGTTACTGTTGTTGACGTGCGCGACGCCAGCCCCGATGAATTGTCGCATGGACATGTTCATGGTCCCGGCGGACATCACCATTGACGTTTGTTAGAAATGAATGCGCCTCTGGTCTCTCCATCCAAAATATTTAGATGCAAAGGGGCTCGTGGCGCTTTGGCGTGAAGCGCTGCTCGCCAAAAAGGTGTTGCAGGGTAAAACACGGGGCTACAAACATCACCCGCAATTACTGAGGTTCAAAAACTCGGAAAGGCCCGTTAAAAGCATTAACCGGTACTTATCCGTTGTTTATGAAGAAGCGGTAAACAGAGGATATTCGTTCGACAAAAGAAAATTTAAACGCTCTTCATCTTCGCCAGAGTTGACGGTAACAATCGGTCAGTTAACATACGAAAGAGAACACCTGATCAACAAATTAAAGGCGCGTGACCCGAAGCGTTTAAAGGAAATCAAGAAGGTGAAGCATGTGTTACCACACCCTATGTTTCGTGTAGTCCGCGGTAATGTTGAAACGTGGGAAATGAGCAAATGACAAACAGCAAATACACATCGTGTATGAAAACCGCCATCGTTTCTTTTCTGTTGATCCTCAATGTTGTGCAGATGGATGCACAGGAAAAAGATACTATTCCCTCCGCTCCCAACAAAAAAAATTTCATTATTGTTGAGACAGCGTGCGGCGAATGTCAGTTCGGGCTACCTGGTAAGGGATGTCATTTGGCGGTGCGTATTGACAGCAGTGCCTACTTTGTAGATGGTACAGATATTGATTCACACGGAGATGCGCATGCCGATGACGGTTTCTGCAATGCTATTAGAAAAGCAAGAGTGCAGGGTACTATTGTGAACGGTAGGTTTAAGATTACATCCTTTCAACTTCTTCCCACCGCTAGTTCGAAATAATTGTTCACCTTCCAACGGCGTTTCACTCATAACCTGATTTACGTCTTCGCCGCTGCTACCAGCAACCCTGTACCGGTTTTATTGTCGGAGTGAAAATCAATCCACATCAACAGCAGTGTAAACCAAAGTGTAATGAGGTAGTAGAATGGTAACACAAAGAACAGCGCCTTGTTCGCGTTTACCATTAACAGCGGATACTTGATACCTAAGCGCCATGCCAATGTGCCCATAGGACCATAAGTATATTTCGTGTAGAGAATTTGGAAGCCTGCTTTGTTAAGTTTTGCCGTGATATCTTCCACCGAATACCCATCCCGCGCATGTTCTTCGACAAAACTTTTATCTCCTTCTTTATGCACGTCCGATCCGCCAAGATTTGACGGGGTGTGAATAAGAAGTTTTCCACCGTTTCGCAGAGCGTTGTAGAAATTGTTGAAGACGGTAACGTCATCAGCGATATGTTCCATGACGTCAACCGAAAGGATAACGTCAAACTTGTTCACGTGCGCCGGCACGGTCAAATCTTCTACAGCAAAGTTGACGTTAGCAATGCCTGCCCGTTGAAAGAATTGCTTACAGTCGGCAATATAATCTTCTTTTACATCAATAGCGTGAATGTTGGCGTGCGGAAATTTTCTGGCAATGAAGTACGAATATTGTCCAAATCCGCTGCCGGCATCGAACACATTGAATGAATTCCGCTTATCTGCTAGTAGTTCTTTCAGCGCGCGTTTAATATACCACGTGCGTAAAAACATAACGCCCAGCAGCCAATAAAAAATTTTGCGGAGCAATGGCGCTTTTTTGGCAACGCCGCCTAAAACATTTTTAATAGGATCGTATTGCATAACACTCGTTGGTTGTACATCGGCATTAGTGTCGGTTGTTCGTTGTCTTCATTAATTCTTCGATTGCATCCACCATCGCATCCCACGAATATTTTTTTCGTTCCTCTGTCGCGCCCGCCATCAACGTTCCTTCCATCTTCTCATTGTAAAATCGCACAATGGCTTCCGCCAGCGCCTGCGGATTGTTCGGCGGAACGATAAGTCCAGATTTTTCATGAATAACTACTTCCGGCAACGCGCCCACGTTTGTTGCAATGATAGGCGATGAAAAGAAATATGCCATCTGCGCAATTGCGCTTTGTGTTGCCGAAACGTACGGTTGCACAACAACATCGGCGGCTGAAAAATAGAGATGGACTTTTTCGTTTGGAATATAATCAGAAATCACGGTAGTACAATGTTCGATGCCTGCTTCTTTAATATGCCTTCGGTACTTTTCTTCATCACCGTAAAACTCTCCACAGATGAGCAGGCGAAGATTCATTTTCTCCTTTACAATCTTCATCGCATCTATCAGCACATGTAATCCTTTGTACGGACGGATGTAGCCGAAAAACAGAATTGTTCGCTCATCTGTAATGTTCAGCATTTTCTTGGCTTCTGCTTTTGGAATTCGCCCGTTGAAAAGCGAAAACATCGGCAAAGCAACTCGTTTGTACACTGCAGTGGGCGCTAACCGAAGCAATTCTTTTTCAACCGATTCCGATTGCGCAATAAAATAATCGGTGTGCCTGAATAAATACTTCGTAAACAACACATCGCCGGGACGATGTTCGTGCGGCACTATGTTGTGGAGAATGGTCAACGTTTTTGTTTTCCCGCGCCGCAGGAGTTTGTGCAGCGTGCCTGAACTTGGTCCGAAAAAGGGAAGCCAGAATGTTGAAATGACAAGATCGGCGTTCCGTTGTCGCAACCGCATCCCCTGAATCATCCAATTCAATGGATTGATCGAATCAATCAGCGGCGTGCTTGGTACGGGAATTCCCGCTTCTCCGCTTTCTTGCTGTGTTTTACCGGGAAATAGCAGATTGGGGTACTGGCGCGTGAAATTGATGATCTCAACGTTGTGACCGCGTTTAACAAGGTGCGTGTACAACAGCGCAATAAAGTGCGCCATGCCGCCGCGATAAGGATATGCCGGACCGAAAAGGAGAATTTTCATGGATATTTAAAACTATAGAGACGCAATTTGTATTGCGTCTCTAAAAAGGTTCACACTCTAAAAACATCATTGTTAACCCAGTTCCTCGCGAATGACGTACTCTTTTTCCATCAGCTGGTTACGCGTAATCAACTCGCCTAACAATCCCATAGAAACAAATTGCACTCCTACAATAATCATGATAAGCGCAACGATGAACAATGGACGATTTCCCAACGGCTGGTCGTTAAAATACTTTTCATACGTCAGCCACAGTACGATTGCTGTACCAATGAGAGAGGAGATAATTCCCCATCCGCCAAAAAGATGTAAAGGACGCGTGATATACCGCGTAGTAAAAATCACGGTTAAGAGGTCAAGAAAGCCTCGCGTGAAGCGAGCCATGCCGAATTTGGTTTTTCCGTACTTGCGCGGCCGGTGATTCACCACGGTTTCACCAACCCTAAATCCCTGCCAGTGTGCCAACGCAGGAATGTACCGGTGAAGTTCTCCGTACACATGCACGCTCTTCACAACATCGCGACGGTACCCCTTCAATCCACAATTAAAATCATGAATGCGTATGCCGGTTACTTTTGCCGTAACAAAGTTGAAGAACTTCGACGGCAAGGTTTTGGTAATCGGATCGCGCCGCTTTTTCTTCCAGCCGGAAACAACATCCAGTCCTCCCTTCAATTCACGGATAAGGTTTTGAATTTCTGCCGGATCGTCCTGCAGATCGGCATCCATGGTGATGACAAATTCTCCCTGCGCTTTTTGAAAGCCGACCGCCAACGCCGCACTTTTTCCGTAGTTGCGACGAAAACGAATTGCTTTTACCCGGTTATTACGCTGCCGAAGTTCTTTTAACACCCTGTAAGAATTGTCGGTTGAACCATCATCCACAAAAATTAACTCATAGTTATTGCTGATGCGTGCCAACGCACTTTTCAGTTGATCGTGCAGTTCACGCAGCGACTCTTCTTCGTTCAGCAGTGGTATAACGACAGAAATATACGGTTTTCCGGTATGGGATTGCTGTTGCTGCGGTTGTTGACGTTGTTTTTTCTGCTCAACCTCTTCAGGAAATATCGAGGAGGGCAATTCTTCAACCTTTTCAAGCGAAGGAAATTCTGTTTCTGCCGTCTGTTGGGGTTTACGTGGAAAACGCCTTTTGAAATTCCTGCGGCGGAATGGATTTTCCCGTTTTTGGTGTTGTTCGCTGTTCTGTTCTTGCTGTTCGTCTGTCATACAATGAATGCTGTAACGTTCTGTTGCACTGCAAAGTAGCATAAATAGAAGTGAAATGCAATGAAGATGCTTTCTTTCATTTTGTTATATCGTCAAAAAAAACTACATTTTCTACGACGCTAACCATTCGATCAACAACATCTGTACCTTTTTTAACCATGGAGAATGAACGAAGCAGAACAATTACTCAGGGTCCGAACCGCACACCCAACCGCGCTATGTTGCGCGCTGTTGGATTTGGCGATAACGATTTTACAAAACCAATTATCGGTGTTGCAAACGGGTACTCAACTATCACACCGTGCAACCTGGGACTGAATGCATTAGCCGCGCAGGTTGAACGAGGAGTTAAAGATGCCGGCGGTATGCCGCAAGTGTTCGGCACAATTACTGCAAGCGACGGTATTGCGATGGGAACAGAGGGGATGAAGTTTTCACTTGTTTCTCGTGAAGTGATTGCTGATTCCATTGAAACAGCATGCAATGCGCAGTGTATGGACGGCGTTATTGCTATCGGCGGATGTGACAAAAATATGCCCGGCGCAATGATTGCCATAGCGCGTATGAATATCCCCGCGGTGTTTGTGTACGGCGGAACAATAAAACCTGGTCATCATCCAAACGATGGACGGGACTTAAATATCGTCAGTGCGTTTGAAGCCGTAGGGGAATACAGCGCCGGAAAAATTACTGAAGAGGAATTGAAAACTATCGAATGCTTTTCCTGCCCGGGTGCCGGCTCGTGCGGCGGTATGTACACGGCAAACACAATGTCTTCCGCATTCGAGGCGATGGGGATGAGTTTGATGTATTCTTCCACGATGGCGGCAGAAGATGATGAGAAAACAAAAAGTGCATACGAATCCGGAAAGGTGTTGATGAGCGCTCTGCGCAAAAAAATTCTTCCACTAAATATTATCACCCGCAAATCAATTGAAAACGCGATTACAGTAGTGAATGCAATCGGCGGCTCAACCAACGCCGTTCTTCATTTTCTTGCCATTGCTCATGCGGCAAATGTTCCGCTAACGATTGATGATTTTGAAACTATCCGCAAGCGCGTTCCCGTGTTGTGCGACTTAAAACCGAGCGGAAAATATCTCACTGTTGATTTTCATAAAGCGGGCGGCGTTCCGCAGGTCATGAAAATGCTTTTAGTTCACGGATTGCTCCACGGTGATTGTTTGACGATTACCGGACAAACAATTGCTGAAGTATTAAACGATGTTCCACCAGAACCACGCAAAGACCAAGACGTCATTCACCCGTTCGACAAACCGCTTTACAAAGAGGGGCATTTGGTGGTCTTAAAAGGAAATCTTGCAACCGAAGGAGCAGTCGCAAAAATTACCGGCGTCAAAAATCCGGTAATCACAGGACCGGCGCGGGTGTTTGATTCAGAAGAGGAAGCGCTGGCGGCAATTACCGAAAGCAGGATTAACGCCGGAGACGTGCTTGTTATTCGTTACGAAGGACCAAAGGGGGGACCGGGAATGCGTGAAATGCTTGCGCCAACTTCTGCAATTATCGGCGCAGGACTTGGTGATAAAGTCGGACTCATTACCGATGGAAGATTTTCCGGCGGAACGTATGGAATCGTAGTCGGCCACGTTGCACCCGAAGCGGCGGTCGGCGGAACAATTGCGTTGGTGAAAGAAGGAGATTCCATCACTATTGATGCCACAAAAAATCTTCTCCAATTAAATGTAGATGAAAAAGAAATCGCCAAGCGCAAAGCAGAGTGGAAACCTCGCCCACTGAAATATACACGTGGCGTTATGGCAAAGTATGCAAAATTGGTTTCATCAAGTTCGTTGGGAGCGGTAACTGATTAAATGTACATCCCCGCCCGTCATAAAGAATCTGACCCCAAGGCGATGCTGGACTTCATGAAGAAGTACAGTTTTGCCACAATGGTCACTGCCGGAAACGGTACACCAATTGCTACACATGTTCCGTTTGTTGTAGAAGAGCGAGATGGAAAGATTTTTCTTCTTACGCACATTGCCCGCGCAAACGACCAATGGAAAGATTTCGAACATCAGCAGGTGCTCGTCATTTTTCATGAACCCCATGCGTACATTTCGGCAAAATTTTACGATTCAACGGAGGATGTTCCAACGTGGAACTATTCGGCTGTTCATGCGTATGGTGCGGCACGAATACTTACTGCTCGTGAAGAAATTGAGAAACTCTTTTTCAAAACATTCGACTTTTACGATCCATCGTTCCGCGAACAATACCTCAACGATCTTTCTGAAGAATACAAAACAAAACTCATCAATCGCATTGTAGCGTGCGAGATTGAAGTTGTTGAACTACAAGGGAAGAAAAAACTGAGCCAAAATTACTCTGTCGCAGAGGTGCGGCGAATGATTGATGAACTATCAACGAGCGACAATGCGCTGGTGCGTGCCACCGCTGAAATGATGAACGAAGAGTTGAAAAAAAGAATATAGTCGGCTGATGTTCTTCGCCGGAACTTCCTTCGTTTTGTCTATTGAATAATTTCCTTTGGAATTGTATGTTTGTAGAAGCACTCCATGAGTGCTTTTTTTATGGCTATGAAACTATTTTTTTCTTTCCTGCTTCTGTTCTTGCCGTTGGTTCCAACTGACGACTACCGTTCTACGCCGTCTGCCGATCTTTCTGTCGAGCCGCGTTCGGTGGTTATTGCTACAAGATTTGATTCGCTGTTCAGCGCCCTGGCGAAGCACAAGGGATTCAACGGCAATGTGTTGGTTGGCATACACGGAAAAGTGGTTTACAAAAATGCCTTTGGTTATTCAGACTTAAAAACAAAAGAGCCGCTGAACGTTAAATCGGTCTTTCAACTCGCTTCTGTCACTAAGCAATTTACGGCAGTCGCTGTTATGATGTTAAAAGAGCGCGGCCTGCTTGAGTATTCAGATACTGTGCAGAAATTTATTCCAGACTTTCCATACAAAAACATCACTATTCGTCAGTTGTTATCGCATCGTTCCGGTTTGCCAAATTATATGTACTTTGCCGGTAAGTATTGGAAAAACAAAAAAGAGTATTTAACAAACGAACATCTCCTTGAACTGATGAAAAAATACAAACCGCCCGTCGAATTTCTTCCAGACCGACGCTACAAGTACAGTAACACCGGCTACGCCGTGCTGGCATCCATTGTAGAACGGATTTCGGGACTGACGTTCGACGAATTTCTTGAGCAGAATATTTTTGCGCCGTTAGAAATGACGAGTACGTTCGTGTACAATCCGAAAAACAAAAAGACGATTGCGTACGAAACCAATGGGTACACCAAAAGAAAGAAAAAAACTTCTCCCGATTTTCTCGATGGTGTCTCCGGCGACAAAGGAATCTATTCGACCGTTGAAGACCTGTTTACGTGGGACCAAGCGCTCTATACAGAAAAACTTATCAGTCAATCAACACTGGAAGAGGCGTACACGCCGTCAAGTTATGATGTGAAACGCGATAATAACTACGGTTTTGGATGGCGCATTGACACATTAGATGACGGAAGCAAAGTGGTGTACCATGGCGGTTGGTGGCGCGGCTACAACAGTCTCTTTCTCCGCCGTTTAACGGACCACGCTACCATTATCATCTTGTGTAATAAAGTAAATTGGAGTTGGGGTGAAAAAGAAGACCTCATCGCGTTGATTGACTCGGCAAATTTGTAACTTTTCGATTCAGCTCTTACTGTTCACCTTCAGCAGTACGTATCCTACCACGCCGGAAATTGCAGACGCAGTGAGAATAGAAATTTTTGCTACATCCAATGTCTGCGCCTCGTTAAAGGCAAGATTTGCAATGAACAGCGCCATCGTAAATCCGATAGCGCACAACCAAGACGTTGCATACACCATCTTCCACGTTACGCCGCTCGGCAATGCGGCTATATTGGCTTTCTCCGCCAGCCACGTTGCCGCCAGAATGCCGACTTGTTTTCCGATAATGAGGCCGAGTCCCGTTCCAAGGGCTACGGGAGAAAGAAGCGACGCGAGAAGGCTGGATTGTAACTGAACACCAGCGTTAGCAATGGCGAATATCGGCATAATGAAAAAGGCTACATACGGCTGCAGCGCATGTTCAAATCTGTGGAGCGGCGATTGAACATCTTCACTTAAGACCGCTACTGTATGGATGAGTTCATTTTCCGCCGTTGTTGACGGATTATTTTCCAGTTCTGTCAGCGCTGATTTTGATTCCAATAAGAATTTTTGTTTGTCAATTTTCGATGTCACCGGAATCATCATTGCCAACAAAACGCCGGAAACAGTAGCATGCACACCGGATTTCAAAAAACAATACCATAATCCGATTCCCAGCAGAACATACACTGCAGTAGAGCGTATATTTAACCTGTTTGCTACCAGCAACAACAGCATTATTCCACCGCCTATCAACAACATGATTAGCGATAATTCGCCGGTGTAGAATATTGCTATCACCAACACTGCTCCCATATCATCAACAATGGCAAGCGCGGCAAGAAATACTTTTAGCCCTGTCGGAACTTTTTCACCTAACAGTGCTAACACACCGAGCGCAAACGCAATATCTGTTGCCATTGGAACACCCCATCCGGAAATCTCCGGAGTGCCGGCGTTAAACAAGACGTAAATCAACGCCGGACCAACCATTCCACCGATTGCTGCAAGAATGGGAAACATTGCTTTACGTATAGAGGCTAATTCGCCAACCAGCATTTCTCTTTTGATTTCCAGTCCGACCAAAAAGAAAAAAATAACCATCAACCCGTCGTTGATCCAATGGTGTAGTGTTTTAGAAAGCAAAAAGCTGCCGGCACCGATTGCAACAGGGGTTTCCCACAGTTCAAAATATGTATAAGCGTACGGTGAGTTTGCCCACACCAGTGCACAGACGGTGCAGACCAATAAAATTATTCCCCCGGCGGTACTGCTTCGAGTAAAATCTTTGAATGATTGAGAAATGGTCTCAAGAACATTCGTTGTCTGTAGCGTCATTGCTAACCCTCGTCGGTTATTTGTTTTTTGAAGAATAACTCTTTTGTAATCAACTACTCTGGTGTAGACAATCTACAAACATTTTCCAAAGTCTCAAGATGCGGCGACCGGATTTTGATATCACGAATTGACTCATAAAAAAGGTTACCGAACGGAGTTTGGAAAAGAGTCGTTGCCTCATAATTTATGTAACCCAAAAGAAAGGTTACACAATGATGAGTACAGCTTCCAAACGAGAATACCTTACGAGTATTCGTGACCGATACCAACAAGAAAATAAAACCGGTAAAGGGTGTATCCTCGCCGAATTCTGCAGCATTTGTGGATATCACCGCAAGTATGCCATTCGGCTCCTTCGTAGCGCAAACGCAAAGCCACCTTCTACCTTATCAGGAAAACACCGTGGTCGGCGCTCACAGTATCGGCATCCTGAGGTGATCGATTTCCTGAAGCGCTTATGGGTTG
>JBFMDF010000006.1:0-21407 GCA_040753935.1 Bacteroidota bacterium
ACTATAACTACGCCATAATTTAATAACTTGCGTTTATTATATCAAACTCGAAGAGTCCTTTGGATAGGTGAGATAGACGCAATGCGTTTATTTCATTTTTGACTGCTATGCCCGACTCGAAGGATCGCGTCTGCTTACCGGCGTTGTAAATGTGAAACATTTTTCTCCCGCCATCTACACTCAAAAAACGTTCATCCTGTCATTTCATACCATTTCTCCGTACCTTTTCTCCATGTTAGCATAACCAATGGTCACTCCGAAGGATGCTTCGTATATGGAATCGTTCATCACTCTTCTTGCAAACAATAAATTACTCCTGCTTTTTTCCGTCATCGGCATTGGCTACCTGCTCGGTCAAATCAGGCTGTTTGGGTTTTCGTTCGGCGTGGCGGCAGTGCTCTTTGTCGGCATTGCGTTTGGCGCGGTGGATAAACGGCTGTCGCTCCCCGAGGAGGTATACATCATCGGCTTGGTGCTTTTTGTGTACTCAGTCGGCCTGCAGTCGGGACCAAGTTTTTTTTCATCGTTCAATAAAAACTCATTAACGTCGAACCTGTTTGTCATCGGCGTGCTCACTGTCTCCGCGTTGACGGCAGTGTTGCTCTCGCTCTTGTTTTCCATCGGCGCACCGCACGCGGCAGGGCTGTTCTGCGGCGCGCTCACCAACACGCCGGCGCTTGCCGCTTCGGTGGAAGCGGTGAAATCATATACTGCTCAGCAACCGCAAGCAGTGCGCGAAGCGCTGATAAACGCTCCTGTCATCACGTACGGATTAACGTATCCGTTCGGTGTGTTCGGTGTGCTGTTGTTCTTTTATGTTGCGGCACGCTACTATAAGATTGATTTTGTTAACGAAGAAGCCAATCGAATCAGACAATCGGGCGTTGGCTCTATTCAAGCACAAACCTTCCGCGTTACCAATCCGGCGATCATCGGCAAAACAGCCGCCGATGTGTTGAAACTGATTGTGCAGAGGCGGTTTGTATTGAGTCGGTACAAACGGGATAATGAAATCAACATTATTCTTCCGGAAACAGTCTTTCAAAAAAATGATCTCATTGTTGCCGTCGGCGCGCCGGACGAACTGGATCGGGCGCGTGTGTTCATCGGCGAACTGTCGGAAGAGCAGGTCTCACTTGACCACGCAGGTTTTGAATACCGGCGAATGTTTGTTTCCAGCAAAGAAACGGTTGGCAAGCAAATTAGCGAATTGCATCTGGAAAAAAATTTCGGCGCCACCATTACCCGTCTTCGTCGTGGCGATGTGGATTTTGTCCCCTCTCCCGACACGATGCTGGAACTCGGCGATCGTGTGCGCGTGGTAACCCGGCGTGACAATATGGATCGCGTAACAAAATTTTTCGGCGATTCGATGAAATCCATTTCAGAAACCGATTTCCTTTCCATTTCGCTTGGCATTGTGCTTGGCGTATTCATCGGTATGATGCCGATTCCTCTTCCCAGCGGTTCAACATTTAAATTAGGTTTTGCCGGCGGACCGTTGGTTGTTTCATTGATTCTCGGACGACTTCAACGAACCGGCTCCATTATTTGGACGATGCCGTACAACGCCAATCTTGTGTTGCGCCAGGTAGGGCTTGTCTTTTTTCTTGCGGGCATAGGAACAAAAGCGGGAGATGCCTTTGGCGCTACGTTTCTTTCCGGAGGATTCGCGTTTCTCCTTTCCGGCGCCGTCATTACCATCGTAGCGTCGCTCATCACCATCGTGTTTGGCTATAAGTACCTGAAATTGCCGATGTCTGCCGTCATGGGAGTAATGAGCGCTGTTTCAACACAGCCGGCATGTTTGGCGTACGCCAATCAAACAGCGAAGAATGACCAGCCGAATATTCATTACGCGATGGTCTATCCCGCTTCCATGATTACGAAGATTATTTTAGCGCAGGTGCTGGTGAGCGTTCTGTGGAGATAAACATTGTTGCTGTGAAAAAACAAACGGAAGGTCTCCACCGGCAGGGCAGAGACCTTCGTGTGCGTGTTATTGATTATCCACCGTTGCTTCAATAACGGCTTGAATGGATGGGGAAACTTTCGAAAGGAAGTCGTATCCCGTTGCCGCTTCAACCGCATCAATACTCACACGGAATGTTTTCCAATCAGCCGTTCTGCTGATCAGCGCATCGTTGTTCGGCATGTCAACGGCGATGACGCGTGTTGATGTTGTTACACGACTCAAATCATTATTCCCTTCCGGCAACACCACTACCACTTTCCACGTTCGTGTCGGCACATTCACATGTCCGTTATCGATTGTTCCTTGCGAGCCGTATCCGCCGGAGTAAATGTAGAGTTCGTTGCCTGCGGTAACAAGTGAACGCAGATAGTTTTCCATACTTGCCCACGGACCTTGATTGTTGTTCGGCGCCTGTGGAATCATATTGGTCATTAAAAATGTCGCCGAGTTGTCTTCTACTGTGGCGGTACGGTCGGCGGAAGGACACATGTGTCCGCGGTCGTATCCACTGCCGCTGTAACTTGTTGACTGCACCTGATACCAACCAGCCGGCAGCGTGTTGTCGGCGCGAAAATCATCCTGCCGCGGCGTACTGCCAAGCCACGATGCGTTCAAATGCCAGGCAACCCAGTTGGCTTCACCTTTGTCGCGGTGGTAGGAAAGAACGTACTGAGGTTTTTCCATCAAATAATTTGTCGGCACATTGACATCGGCAACAGCGCCGCTTGGATTTCCCATTGTTAAATGAACACTCGATGAGGTATCCGTTCCACCGCCGCCACCGGTTGTTGTAACATTTGCAGAAAGCGAGTACGTTGTTGTTGTACTTGAACCTGACGTTGAGAGTATTTCTACGTAGTATGTTTCCGTTGTGGTGGAGTTATAGGAAATATTTTCAGCAAGTCCGGTTCCATTGGTTGAACTTGCAACAACTGTTCCGGTAGAGTTTACGAGGTGCAGATCGTAATTCACTCCCGACGGCACGGTTAATCCGAGTGTAATAGTTTGTGCAGATGACGCCGTGAGAGAGAAGAAATCAACATCGGTTGTTGTGCTGATGAGTCCCGTCTGTGTTGAAGGAACAGTAGTGATAGCGTTTGCCGAGGCGGTTGTATTGTTCGGTTCAACTTCGGTAACCGATGGTGAGCCGGCATAATCATTGATCACCACATCGTCAAAATTGATTCTGGTTGTGGTTCCGTCTGTTTTTCTGATTTCAAAACGGATGGATCCGCCAACGTTGACGGTAAACGATGCGGTTGACAATGTGGTGGATGATGTTGTAACAGTTGATCCGGTTTGCACCCACGTGCTTCCGCTATTGGTGGAATACCACAATTGCCACGTGGAATTGCCGTCTGTTCCATATTTTGCGTGAAGAATTGAGACCGTACCGGCGCCGGTTGCTTTATCGAACATCATTGTTACTTTGCCGCTGTTGCGGGTGCGCACACTTTGTGTTCCGTTTTTTCTATCGCTTGACGATGTACCGAGCAGAGCATCATTTAAGTTCCATACGCCGGAAGCAAGCGTTACATTTGCGGCAGCGTACGAGGTTTTTGTTCCTGTTTCAAAATTTTCAAAAGGTGTTACCACGTAATCATTAATGACAAAATCGTCAAAGTTTATTCTGTTTGCCGTGCCGTCGGTTTTTCGAATTTCAAAGCGAATGGTTCCGGTTACGTTGACGGTGAATGAAGCAGTGGATAACGTTGTGGATGAGGTGGTGATTGTTGATCCGGTTTGCACCCACGTGCTTCCGCTGTTGGTGGAATACCACAACTGCCAGGTGCTGTTGCCATCGGTGCCGTACTTTGCGTGCTTTACCGTTACCACGCTTGCACCATCCGTTCGGTTGAATTTCATCGTAACTTTTCCGCTGTTGCGAGTGCGTACGCTCTTCGTGCCGTTCTTTATATCGCTCGACGAAGTTCCGACCAGCGCATCGTTCAACGTCCATACGCCGGAAGCGAATGTTACATCCCCAGTCGCATACGAAGTTTTTGTTCCTGCTTCAAAGTCTTCCGAGACAGTAACTTTTTTTAAGGAATGTTGATGGACTGAAGCCGGGTTGGTTTGTGGTGATTCGGTAGGAATTTCTTGACACGATTGAAGAAAGAAAATTACCATTGCCGCCATCAACGGCAGAAACAACCGACGAAAAGAGTTCATGGGGACTTTCCTTTTAAGGTGATTGTTGAAGTGAATTCCTGCAAATATATGTATTTCAGTGTACACGGGAAAGGATTTTTTTGTTACGAATTGATTATGAAAGTGTTAATCTGATATGCTGATTTATTGGCTGTCAATTGTCTGTTCGATTTGTTCCTGAATTGAAGGAGGAAGAGTGGAGTAAAAGTTGAATCCGGTTTTTTGTTCAACAGCATCGATTGAAGTTCTGAACTTTCTCCAGTCATCATTTTTTGAAAGCGACGAGTTACTATTCGGCATATCCACGGCAATGGTTCGCGTGCTGGCGGTAACGCGCTTCACGTCATCTTCTCCTGCATCGAGCACAAGTACAACTTTCCACGTTCGGGCAGGTATATTCACCCTTCCGCTGTCAATCAATCCCTGTGAACCGTAGCCGCCGCTGTAGATGTACAATTCTTTTCCCTGTTTTACCAACTCTCGACAGTAAATTTCAAACGCCGCCCATGGACCTTGATTGTTGTTCGGCGCTTGCGGAATGATGTTTGTCATCAGGAACGTTGCCGAATTATCTTCTTGCGTATTTGTTCTATCACCCGAAGGGCACATATGTCCGCGGTCGTATCCGCTGCGCCGGTAACTTCGTTCGTGAACCCGGTACCAATGTGTTGGCAAAGTAGTGTCGGCGCGGAAATCGTTACTGCGTCGAATCTCGCCAAGCCACGTGCTGTCCAAATGCCATGCCACCCAGTTCGGAATTCCGTAAAAGCGGTGATATGAAAGCACGTATTGCGGTTTTTCTATTAAATAATTTGTCGGGTTGTTTATATCACGCGTTGCGCCGCTCGGATTTCCGAAAAGATAATGAATTGAGTAGTTTTCTTTTTCCTGCTGAGAAAAAGAAATAAGCGATATGAAAAGCGAAAAAATTATTAAACGAAATAACTTCATAACGAAAGGTACCATAAAATCACAAGAATGGAAAAATTGTATCTTGCCCGCTTTCTGCGTATTTTTGTTCTCCAAATTATGAAAAAAATACTTCTCTTTTGTTCTTTTTTGTTATCCGTTCTTTCCTTTTCTTTTGCTCAAGAGACAGAGCGTTATTTCTATACCGGCCTTCCGTATGGCAGTGAATCTATGTACAATCCGCTTTCCCTCATACTCAACGGAAGTTATGACGTAATTCAGTTGGAAGGGAATTCGCGCAACATTCGTTCATATCCCTATGCACTGGCAGCGCGTGAAGTCGGAAAGAATTTACGCGATCCGATTTCTCCCATTAAGAATTTCGGAGTAAAAAATTTTATTGAGCAGGAAATTCTTCCATTCAATCCGTCACGAAAAAAGGCGCAGGGCTGGCCTAATCTTAATCTTCATCTGCTCGGTGGAGGAATGACGTACGTTCGTATGGCAGAATGGTACGAATTTCACAACGTGCCATACCCTAAGACGTTTTCTGCTGTAACAATGGCGGTGTATCATTTTCTTAATGAAGTTGTAGAAAGCGGACACACTCTCGGCGGAAATGTTGACCCGATAGCCGATATTTATATTTTTGACCTTGGCGGTATACTACTGTTCAGTGTTGATGATGTACAAAAATTTTTCAGTCGAACACTACACTTTACCGATTGGTCGTTACAGCCGATGATTTCTTTGCGCGATGGAACATTGCGTAACAATGGACAATATTTTTCTATGAAATGGAATTGGTTCGGTTCACAGCGTTGGTCTGCGTTTTATTTTTTTGGCATCGACGGTATCGTTGGCGCGAGTTATCTTCTTGATGACAACGAACATGCAATTTCCTTCGGCGGCGGTTTGCGCGGTGCAAAACGGTACGTCACAGACAAAAACCACAACAGAATGACTGTAGATTTAGTCTGGAAGTTTGGATTTTTTTATGATAGAAATAATTCTCTGCTTACTTCGCTTTTTCTCAGCGGATTATATACCGATATGGCTACGCTCAATATTTATCCTGGTTTTTTTACCTTTGCCGGACTGAAGCCCGGCGTTGCGCTGAATGTTAATAAGAAATTTCAACCAAGCGTGGGTATTACACTGCAATATCTGCCGGGAATTTCGTACGGAATGTAAAAACGTTCTTGAAGCGAATTAGCAAAGAGCCAAAGAGATTTTATGCTCGATGAAGGGTAAAAATGTTCTCTGCCTCTTTGTGCTTCGGTGGCAAAAATTTTTACACCTTCACAAACCACTTCTTCTTATACATTATCCACACGATGACATACATTGCCACAATCCACACAACGGCGTGCATCAGCGAAGCGTTCAAAGGCGAAAAATACGGTTCAAAAATATTTTGCATGATTATTGTTTTCAACGGAAGATCCGCCGTTGAACCGTCGTTCAATTGAACAGTGAATTTCCACAGCCCCATTGCTCGTCCGACAACACCGGAAAGGACAAAAATAAAAATTGCATTCATGCCGTACACCACAAACGGGTATGCCCATTTCTTGATTCCTTTTGCATCAATCAGGAAATAGAATATACTGAAGATGCACAGCGCCCAGCCGTTCATAAAGATTGAATATGACACTGTCCATAAACTTTTGTTAATTGGCATCCACATGTCAAGAAACGCCCCGAGCAGAAGAAAACCTGCGCCAAAGACAAACATCCATGCCGATTTTTCTGTTTTACTGTGTTCAGAAGTTCGTAAGTAATCACCGGTTATTGCGCCAAACAAGGTGGTGGCGATCGCCGGAATTGTGCTGATGATTCCTTCCGGATCCCACGTTTTGCTGACACTCCACATGTGTCCGTTCAGAATCAACGAATCAATATACGCGGCAAAATTTTTTCCTTTCTCAAACAGGCCGGCGCCAATTTCCGGTACAGGAATGTAGAACATCATCAGCCAGTACGAAACAAAAAGCGCTCCAATAGCAATAATTTGTCCCCGCATGCTTGTGTAGAGATACACGAGCGATGCCGCGAAATAACAAATGGCAATCCGCTGCAATACGCCGGGAATACGAATTGTCTCCCAACTGAAATGGTGATTCCACAACAAACCGAATGGAAAGCCGGCAAGAAAGAGACCGAGTGCAAAAATAATAACAGACCGACGCAGCACGTTTCGCAGTAACTTTTCTTTTGAATCTCCCCGCGATTTCCTCACATCGAAAGAAAACGTCATTGCTACGCCGACGATCCAGAGAAAGAACGGAAAAATCCAATCGGTAAATGTCCAGCCGTGCCATTCGGCATGTGCCAGTTGCGGATATATGTGGCTCCACGATCCGGGATTGTTCACAAGAATCATTCCGGCAATAGTAAAGCCGCGGAAGGCATCGAGAGAAACAAGGCGTTCGTGTTTCATAACGTGTCCTTTTTGCAGAAGTGCAACTCAGGTATAAAGTGCATCGCACCGTACGGGAGAAGTTTTATTCAACAACAAACACTCTGTATCCAAATTTCGGCAAAGTCAATGTTGCAACATTTTTGTACGCCGTCTTCTTTCCTGTAAATGCGTTGGTGAAACGGAGCGACGGAAACGCTTTGGGGAGTTCGAGATGTACGGTGCGCTCACTGCTTGAAAAATTCAATGCCGTAAGTATGGTGTTCTTGCCATTCGTGCGGATAAACACATACACATCATCAGGGCGATTGTTCTTTACGTACTGATAATCACCTTCGGCAAGCGCAGGATTATTTGTGCGAATCGAAAAAAGTTTTTTGTAAAACTCGGTCCACTCTTTTCCTTTTGTCCAATCGATGGTAAACTTTTCAAACAATCCTAATTTTACCTCATTGCCGACTTCCTGCCCGTTGTATAACAGCGGAATACCGGGATACGTCGCCGTCAACACGGCGGCAAGTTTTGCCCCTTCCTTTCCGAACTTTACGACATCCGGCATATCCCACGCGTTTTCATCGTGGTTGGAACTAAAGCGCATGCGAAGCGCGCCTTTCGGGTATGCCAACGATTCCCGAATGAGCACAGAATCCAACGCGCTCGCGGGTTTTTCTCCTTTGAAGATCGCCGCCATCGTGTGATATGAATTCCAACCGTACGTTGCATCGAATGCCCTTAGGTGATGTTCTGCATACATTCCTTCGGAGAGCATGAAGATCGGTTTGATGGAATCGAGCGCCGCTCGTGCTTCGTTCCAAAAATCGGTCGGCACCATTTCCGACACGTCACACCGAAAGCCATCAACGCCGACATCGTGCACCCAGTATTTCATCATTTCTATCATGTAGGAGCGTAATTCTTTGTTGTCATAGTTCACATCGATGACATCACTCCAATCAGCAACCGGCGGCACAAAATTTCCGGCGCTGTCTTTGGTGAACCATTCGGGATGTTCGCTTGCCAGTTTGCTGTCCCACGCCGTGTGGTTAGCAACAAGATCGATGATGACCTTGAAACCCAGTTCGTGTGCCTTGGCGAGCAATCGTTTGAAATCGTCGAGCGTACCAAATTCCGGATTGATGCCGTAGTAATCTTTCACCGCGTAGGGACTGCCAAGCGATCCCTTTCTGTTTTTTTCTCCTACCGGATGAATCGGCATGAGCCACAGAATAGTGACGCCGAGTTTTTTCAGTTCAGGCAATCGTCGTTCTACCCCGGCAAAATTTCCTTCATTGGAAAATGCACGCGTGTACACTTCATAGATGATACCATTCTGCACCCACGCTTCTGAAGAACGGGCAACCTCTGCCGCATACGGCGTGGGGATTTGTGAGCGAAGCGAAGAAAACAGAACGAGAGAGAAAATGAATTTTTTCATCGGTTGTTCCATAAAAAATCTCGAAGACAAAATAAAAGTAGTGAAAGAAAAGAGATGAATCAACGAAAGATGGCCGTAAATTTTTAACGCAGGCGGGAATAAACTTGCCATATTATGTGTTGTCTAATTGTAGTATATTTCCATAGTTCAGACCCTTGTTAAAGCGTGTTCATGACATCAAAAAATTATTTAGCAATCTTACTCTATCTGTCCACCGCAATTCTTTTTTCTTTCTGTGGCTCTAAAAATCCAGATCCTCCAACACGTTCAGCGGGACCATCATTAGTAACGGTAGAAGGAGTTGTTATCGTTCCACAACCGCTTGAAAACGTTGTGCGTTCGTCGGGTACTGTTCTTGCATCAGAAGCCGTTGATTTGGTAGCCGAAGTGGCAGGGCGGGTAGAAAAAATTTATTTCAAAGAAGGAGCGCATGTAACGAAAGGAGACCTGCTGGTAAAAATTAACGACGACGACCTGCAGGCGCAGTTGAAAAAGACCGAACTGCAGATACAACTCGCCTCCGAACAGGAAAAGCGGCAGCGCCAATTGTTCGAAATCAATGGTATTAGTCAGGAGCAGTACGATATTGCCGTCAATCAGGTGAACACGCTGAAAGCCGACCGCGACAATCTTGTTGCAATGATTCGTAAACGTGAGGTCCGTGCGCCGTTTGATGGAAGAATTGGATTGCGCTACGTGAGCGAAGGAAGTTACGTTTCACCAGCCACCCGCATTGCCTCAATGCAAAAAATTGACCTGTTGAAAGTCGATTTTTCTATTCCTGAAAAGTATGCAGGTCAGGTTGTCGTTGGCGATGTCGTCCAACTCAAAAGTGAAGAAACGAAACAACAATTTACAGGGCACCTGTATGCCATTGAACCAAAAATTGATCCCGCTACACGAACGCTGCAGTTGCGCGCAATGGTAGAAAATAAAAATGAAAATATTCTTCCCGGTTCCTATGTTCAAATAGAATTGAAGTTGAAAAAAATTCCCGATGCACTGCTTGTTCCCACACAGGCAATTATTCCCGTCTTGAGAGGACAAACCTTGTTTGTGCGGAAAAACGGAGTTGCTGTTTCCGTACCAGTAAAGACAGGCATTCGAACAGCGTCGTTCGTGCAAATCACCGAAGGAATATCTGCAGGCGACACAGTGCTGACCACCGGTTTAATGCAATTGCGCACCGGTATGAAGGTCAACGTCAAGGTAAAGTCTGAAATTTGAGTGGACCATGAGTCTTGCTTCTATAAGTATTCGCCGTCCCGTTCTTGCCATCGTCATGTCGCTGATGATTGTGCTCTTTGGCATCATCAGTTTCACATTTCTCGGCGTGCGGGAATATCCCGCCATTGATCCGCCATTCATCAACGTGCGGACCAGTTATGCCGGCGCCAATGCCGATGTCATCGAATCACAAATCACCGAACCGTTGGAAAAAGCAATCAACGGCATTGCCGGCGTACGCAACATCTCCTCCAGCAGCAGTCAAGGTGTTAGTAATATCTCTGTCGAATTCAATCTCGATGTCGATCTTGAAGCGGCGGCAAACGATGTGCGCGATAAAGTATCCGGTGCCTTGCGGCAATTACCGCAGGATATTGACTCCCCACCGGTTGTTACGAAAAGCGACGCAAACTCCGATGCGATTATTTCGCTGACCATTCAAAGTGATACGCGGAATCATTTGGAACTGAGCGACTTTGCGGAAAATGTCATCGCTCAGAATCTGCAAACAATTCCCGGCGTCAGCACAACGCAGATTTGGGGACAGAAGCGTTACTCAATGAGAATTTGGATGGATCCGGCGAAACTTTCCGCGTACGGATTAACACCGCTCGATGTGCGCAATGCTCTGAATAGAGAAAACGTGGAATTACCTTCCGGAAAAATTACCGGCATTCACACGGAACTCATTGTCAATACAAAAGGGCGGCTGAAAACGGTGGAAGATTTTAACAATCTCATTGTTAAATCAGACGGCACCAACATCGTCCGCGTCAGTGATATCGGTTATGCAAATCTTGGTCCCGAAAATGAAGAAACCGTATTGAAGCAATCAGGCATTCCAATGGTCGCGGTTGCCATTATTCCTCAACCGGGCAGCAATGTTGTGGAAATTGCCGACGAGTTTTATCGGCGTCTGGAGCAAATCAAAAAAGACCTCCCGTCAGATATTATGCTGAATATTGCGCTCGACAACACGATTTTCATCAAGCGTTCTATCACCGAAGTGCAGGAAACAATTCTCATCGCCGTATTACTCGTCGTTGGGATCATTTACCTCTTTTTCCGTGAATGGATTATTGCATTTCGTCCGCTCATCGATATTCCCGTATCGCTCATCGGCGCATTTTTCATCATGTACCTGTTTGGTTTCTCCATCAACGTGCTGACGTTGCTTGCTATTGTGCTGGCAACCGGCCTGGTCGTCGATGACGGCATCGTTGTAACAGAAAATATTTTCAAGAAGGTTGAACAAGGGCTTCTCCCAATGCAGGCGGCATTTGCAGGATCAAAAGAGATATTCTTTGCTGTCATTTCAACATCCATTACACTGGCCGCGGTGTTCCTGCCGATTATTTTTCTGCAAGGATTTGTCGGAAGGTTGTTTCGTGAATTTGGCGTTGTGATTGCAGGAGCAGTGCTTATTTCTGCATTCGTGTCGTTGTCACTTACGCCAATGCTGAATGCGCGGTTGATTCGTAAAAATCGTACACACAGCCGATTCTACCAACTGACCGAGCCATATTTTGTTCGGTTAAATGTTCTCTACGAACGCACACTTTCTTGGGGAATGAAACATCGGTGGGCGGCAATAGCAACAGTGTTTGTTGCGCTTACATTTATCGTCATCATCGGCGGTTCATTACAATCAGAACTTGCGCCGTTGGATGACCGAAGTTTACTTCGTCTGCAAGTAACCGGTCCGGAAGGCGCTTCATTTGAATACACCGATGCGTTCATGGATAAAGTGGTGAAGTTTGTGAACGATTCGATACCGGAAAAAGCCATTGCGCTAAGTGTAACGGCTCCGGGGTTTGTCGGTTCTGGAGCAACGAATACCGGCTTTGTCCGCATTCGCTTGGTTCCGCCGACCGAACGTAAACGATCACAGCAGGAAATAGCGGATTATCTGACAACAAAAACACGTGCGTTTACCGAAGCACGGGTGTTTGTCATTCAAGAGCAAACAATCTCCGTCGGTGGCGGTGGACGAGGACAGCCGGTGCAGTACGTTCTTCAGAACCAGAACTTTGAAAAACTGAGAGAGTACGTTCCAAAATTTATGGAGGCGGTAAACAATAGCGATGTGTTTATCAATCCTGATGTGAACTTGAAATTCAATAGGCCACAGATAGATATTTTGATTGATCGCGATCGTGCGCGGGCGCTTGGTGTCTCGGTCATCGATATTGCACAAACATTACAACTGGCGTTC
Source organism: Bacteroidota bacterium (assembly GCA_040753935.1). Taxonomy (GTDB): domain Bacteria; phylum Bacteroidota; class Ignavibacteria; order UBA10030; family UBA8401; genus SpSt-333. The sequence continues at coordinate 12,335 of JBFMDF010000006.1, forward strand.
AGCGGTCAACGATTTTCATATTTTGAAATGAACGGATTTCAATACTCCGTTATCGGGCAAGTTGACCGCACCAACCGCGATGAACCGCTCGATCTGCGATCGCTGTACGTGCGAAACAACCGTGGCGAGTTGATTCAATTGGATAATCTCGTTGAACTGCGTGAACAAAGCGCGCCGCCTCAGCTGTATCACTTTAATCGCTTTAAATCGGCAACCGTTTCCGCCGGACTTGCGCCGGGTAAAACGATTGGTGACGGAATTAACGAAATGAACCGAATCGCACAAGAAGTTCTCGATGAAACATTTACGACGGCGCTTGCCGGTGCATCACGTGATTATGCGGAAAGTTCTTCCAACACACTGTTTGCCTTTGTTCTTGCGCTGATCCTGATTTATCTGGTGCTTGCGGCACAGTTCGAAAGTTTTGTTGATCCATTCGTCATTATGTTGACCGTTCCACTGGCGTTGTTCGGCGCATTGTTTTCGCTCTGGATTACGGGACAAACGCTCAACATCTTCAGTCAAATCGGTATCATTATGCTCATCGGTCTAGTAACAAAGAATGGCATTTTGATTGTTGAATTTGCAAATCAACAGAAAGAAAAAGGGTTGAAGTTGATGGAAGCGGCTCTGGTGGGTGCGGTGGCGCGCTTTCGGCCGATTTTGATGACGAGTCTTGCTACAATTCTCGGCGCATTACCTATTGCACTGGCTCTTGGCAGTGGCGCCAAGAGCAGAATTTCGATGGGCATTGTGGTGATTGGCGGAGTGTTCTTTTCGCTTGTACTGACTTTATATGTGATTCCTGCGATGTACAGCTATTTTTCAAAAGAAAAATCCGCGGTGGAAGAACATACGGCGAGCATGGTTTCTCCCGATAAAGAAAAAGCATGGGAAGCCGCGCCTGTAGGGAAATAAAACATTGCATGTAAGCGCTGTATATCTTATACTACTGCTGTGAAAAATCATTCTTCATATCGAATTGGTCGAGTGCTGTTGCTTGTGTTGATATTGTGCGGCGGCGTTGTCATTGGTGCACACAGCAACCAAGCAGTTGAAATGCGCCAATCATCTGCTCTGGCGTTTTATCATGATCAACACTCTGCTCCCTCCTTCTCACGAGAGACGCTATTCCATTACCTATCGCGCATCGACGGATTTTCATTCGGAAATGTAAAGACATTTGCCGTGCAAGTGCAGACACCAATGGTGTATGTACGACCAACCTCTTCACCGTTACACACCTCACGCTGTCGCTACACACGATACCTTCCCCGCGATCCGACGCTGTAATCTACTTCTCGAAAACAACTATTCTTTCTCAACGATGAGTTTTTCCAATAGGAAATCTACAACGCGTTGATGGGTGTATCTTTTTTAGGAGTATGTTATGACAGCCAACAATCGTTCGGTGCCGTCGCAGGATGAACCACAACAACTTCCCGTTCAATTAAAGTTTTTACTGGGAGTAATAGTTCTCGCTGTTGTCGCGGTTCTGTTAAAAGCAATCGGCATACTGTAACACAAGGAAAAAAAACAATGACTACAGAAGCACTGATTACGTTAGTAATAGCATGGGCGTATGTTTTATTTTTTGCCGGGTATTTTTTCAGGAAAGTATTGAAGACACCGCAAAAAAAAGGACAGGAAGAAAACGTGGAGTAACGACAATGGTCAAAAGCGTTTTCTGAAATTACTGCGGCGGCGAACATTACGCCGTGCGGGTTTTTCTTTTTTTATCTCTGTACGAGAAAAAACTTCAGGGATTGGTGCAAGGAGAGATTCTTCCGGGTAAACGCATTCGATCTTCTTTTTCATATATTCTTCCAGCCGCGGAATTTCATAGGAATCTTCTTCGTCAGCAAAACTAATGGCAATGCCTTTGGCGCCGGCGCGTCCTGTTCTGCCAATGCGGTGGACGAATTCTTCCGGATCTTGCGGAAGGTTGTAATTGATAACGTGCGAAATACCTTCCACGTGAATACCGCGGGAAGCAACATCGGTGGCAATCAGCACCCGCACTTTTCCCTCGCGGAAATTTTCCAACCGCTTGATTCGCTGTCGTTGTTCAACATCGCCGGAAAGAAGTGTGCAGGTGATGCCGTACGTTTCCAATTTCTCTTTCAACTCTCTGGCAACATCTCGACGATTGACAAACACGAGAACGCGCTCGAGATGTTTCTGCATCAGCAAGTTGTAAAACAATGTAAACTTTTCTTCCTTTGTTGTAATGTAGGTGAGTTGTTCAACAGATGAGACAGCGATTTCATCCGGCGTGACGGAAACTTCAATCGCCTGCCGCGTCCACGATTCTGCCAGCCGCCGCACCTCAGAATTCATTGTTGCGGTGAAGAACATTGTTTGGCGGTGTGATTTTTGCGGCGTGCTTAAGACGATATTGCGCACGGCAGGGATAAATCCCATATCGAGCATCCGGTCTGCTTCATCGATGATGAGAATTTCAACTTTACCCAGATCAACGAGTTTTTGCTTTTTGAAATCAATCAGTCGTCCCGGCGTGGCAACGACGATATCGATATGTTCGTGTTTCAACCGCTCCATCTGTTTGCGGTAATCGATACCGCCAACGAGTGAAAGAATAGAGAACGGAGTGTACTTCCCGATTGCATGTGCATCTTTTTCAATCTGCATGACCAGTTCACGGGTAGGAGCAAGTATAAGTGCGCGCGGTGTTCCCTTTTTTTGTTCTTTCAAAGGGTTGCGAATAAGATGTGTGAAGATAGTGATGAGGAATGCGGCGGTTTTCCCTGTACCGGTTTGTGCCTGAGCCGAAACATCTTCCCCCGCCAACGACTTCGGGAGCGTTTCTGCCTGCACCTGAGTGCAATAGTGAAAATTCAAATCGTAAATGGCGTGAAGAATTTCATTCGGCAAGTCGAAATCGTGAAAACGCACCTTGCCGTCAACAACAGGAACTTTGAAGACCGAAGCATCCCACGGTTCGTACGAAACAGCAGGTGTTGGTTCTTCCGTAGCAGTTTCTACGATGTGTTTGTTACGCCGTTGCTTTTCGTGACGTAGCCGATACTCCTCGGGAGTTTCCTTCTTTCGTACATCACGAGGATGATGTTTGCCGGCTGATTTTTCGAACGGATATTTTTTGGTGTGTTGTGCTACCCGGGGTTTTGATTCTTTTACCGGAGTAACAGGCGGCGCAGGTACAACTTTTGGCTTTGCGACGAAAAAGGATTTAATTTTTGAAACAAATTTGTTAAACAAGAGAACTATCGACTATTGTGTGAGGATGCGTCTGTACTAAATATACGAAAAAATGGATAACATGCGGTCATCCTGCGGTGTGGAGCAATTAAAAATTATATGAAATGAATACTCCACCGGCAAAAGAAATATTTTTTGAGAGAAAGAAATATGTCGGATAGTACACTGTAACCCCACCACTGATGTTTTGGTAGAGAGTTTTGCCGGTTATGGGCGCTTCAATGCCGGTACCTAATCCGAGTGTCGTATGCGTGTTTTCAGTGCTAATGCTGCGCATGCCGAAGCCGGGACCGATGAAAACGCGGAAATCAGTACGCTTGGTCAACTCCACCTGGTAATCAACACCAAACGATGAATATGTTTTGTCGCCGTTGGTAAGAATACCGAATGTAGCACGAGCCCGATACTTTCCGGTCTCATTCATTCCGTATGAAATGCCGATGCCGGAAACAAAACTCGCCTGAAAACCGACGGAATTGTACGTCAGCGGCTGCTGAATTGAGACGGAATCTTGTGCACGGGAAACGGTTGTTGCGGATAGAATCATGAAACTACATATCACAAAGAAGAATGAACGCATAGAATTTTCCCCGAAGGATGGATGAGAATATCATTGAGCAACGTGGTGAGTATAGTACATAATTTTTCAGACGAAAGAAAATTGTTTTTTTTATAATCTATCACATGTTACGCTGCTCTCAATGCATCAATAATATTCATCCGTGATGCACGCACCGCAGGTAAAAATCCGCCGACAAATCCCATGAGCAGTGAAAATACCATCGTTGATACAATAATCTGTGGTGTGAGTGAAAATCCAAACGCTAATTCGGAAAAGGAACTGAAGTTTGTTGTTGAGAATGAGACGAACTGCAGCAATGAAGCCAGTGCAACACCAACACCGCCGCCAATAAGAGCCAGCAGCAGCGCTTCGGCGAGGAATGCGGCGAGGATATTCCGTCGGCGGAAACCAAGTGCGCGTAGTGTGCCGATTTCAACCGTACGGTTTGCTACAGCGGCGTACATGGTAATCATTGCGCCAATCATCGCGCCGAAACTGAAGATGACAGTGATAACCAGACCGAGCGCGGAGATGAAGATGGCCATCCCTTCAGATTGTTCTTTGTAGAATTGCTGTTCACGCTTTACCTCCAGGTCTTGCAGACGTTGTTCGGTCTCTACTTTTGTTTTCACGGTTTCAAAATCGTTACGGTCTTTCAGTTTGAATGTGTACGACGAGAACGTGGTGGTACGGTTAAACTGGGTCATGATATTTTCTGCATCCGCCCAGATTTCTGATGCGAAGCCGGTCTTTCCTGCTTCAAAGGTTCCAACCACTGTCCAGAGCGACGAACTGATTTGTATCTGTTGTCCAATCTCCACGCCCTCAAATTGCTCGTGGATTTTATTTCCGACAACCACTTCCGCCGAACCGGGCTGAAACCAACGTCCTTCTTTCAGTTTTACCTGAGGGCGCATGGTAAAGGCGCTCTGTGAAACACCGCGGATGGTAATGTTCCCCATATCTTTTGATTTTTTCTTGTACAGATTGGTCATTGTGACGACATCGCTTGTCGCGTACGGTTTGCCGTCATTCATCGTGGCAATTTCAGGAAATGTAGAAATGATAGCGATTTGTTCCCGTCCAACAGCGCTCAGCAATTCGCTTGATGATCCTTTACGAATAACAATGACGTTGTCTTCTGAACCGGTAGCGACGAGTGTGTCTTCAACACCTTGTGCAAGCATCAAGACAGCGGCAAAAACAAAGACCACCAGCGAAATACCACCGACGGTAAGCGCTGTGGTTAATCGTCGCGCCCAAAGATTTCGAATATTGTATGAGAAAGGTATTTTCATAATCATTTTGTGAAATAATTACCCGATTTGTCGCAGACCATCGACGATATTCATATTGGCAGAACGGTACGCAGGAAATACTGCGGCAACAATACCGACCGTGAAAGCAAACAACGTTGCCAACGCGATAGTTGATGGTTGAACTTCAAACACCGGAAACATTGTAGGGAATGCGGCGCCGAATGCTGCACAGACAGGAAATGTTACCGCCAATCCTGCCAGACCACCAAGGAGGGAAATAAACAGTGATTCACCGGCAATCAATCCGATTACGTGAGACGAAGTAAAGCCGAGCGTTTTCAATACGGCATATTCTCGAATACGTTCACGTGCCGACATGATCATGGTATTGGCAAGTACCAGCAGAATAATTCCGATGATGACGTACGAGATAACTTCTAACGATGTGATGATGGCACTGGAAAGTGAAACAAAACTCTGTTGAAATGCTTTTTCCGTTTCTGTTTTTGTCTTTGCGGCGGAATTTAAGAAGAGCGCATCAATCGCTGCAGAAACATGTGCCGCATCGTTAGCATTGGCAAGTTGGACAATATACCAACCGACATGATTGGTAGCCCACGGAGCAGTTTCCCGACTCCCCTCATTCAAATATTCCCAGTGAAAAAACATCTGCGTTTCATCAATTGTTTTATCTTTACCAACATATACACCGACGACGACAAACTCCCAGTTGCCGGGGTAAATATCGCCGGTAACAGGAATAACATCGCCAATTTTAAAACCGTGTTGCTCCGCAAGTTTTTTTCCGATAATACATCCGTTCCGCTGTTTTTTGAATTGAGCGAGTTGATCGGGTGGAACAATAAACTCCGGATACACATCAAAAATTGTTTCCGGGTCGCACGCAAGGCGCGGAAAGAAGTTCTTAAAATCACGGTCTTTGTAAATTCCCTGAAACCACGAAGCGTACGAAACATTTGTGACGCCGGGAATTTTTGCAATTTGATCGCGATATGAATATGGCAAAGGAAAGATAAATGACACGGCATGCCGGGTAATAAGCCGATTTGCCGCCGATGCATCCACACCATAATACCACGCCGTAACCACTGTGCGAAGTAAACCGAACGCCAGCACGGCAACCGCAATGCCGAGAACCGTCAATGAAGTGCGAAGTTTGTGACGGAAGAGATTTTTATAGATGAGTTTTAGGACTTTCATGGATTCACTCTTTCTTACTCAAAAACTTTTTCAACTCCGACAGAGTTGGAAAAGTTTGTTGATTAGTCAGCACGTAATTCGCCTTTGTCGAGATGTTGAATCTTATGTGCACGATCGGCGGCATGCGGATCGTGCGTTACCATGATAATTGTTTTTTTGAATTCCGTATTCAACCGCTCCATCAAAATCAGAATTTCTTCAGCCGATTTTCTATCCAAATCGCCGGTCGGTTCGTCGCCGATAATTAACGTCGGATCGGTAACAACGGCTCGGGCAATGGCAACACGCTGCTGTTGCCCGCCCGAAAGCTGTTTCGGATAATGGTCCATTCTATCTTCCAGTCCGACAATTTTTAAGACCATTTCCACCCGTTCTTTCTTCTGCTTTTTGGAAAGATTCGTCAACAACAACGGCAGTTCAACGTTTTCGTACGCAGTGAGCACCGGAATCAAATTGTAGAACTGAAAGACAAAACCGATGTGATGAGAACGCCACCGGGCGAGAGCAGATTCGTTCAGTGTAGCAATGTCAGTTCCCGCAACAGTGATAGAGCCGCTGGTCGGTTTATCGATGCCTGAAATTAGATTCAGCAACGTAGTTTTTCCTGAACCCGAGGGTCCCATCAGAGCAAGAAATTCCCCTTCGGGAACCGACAGAGAAATGTTTTGCAAGACTGGAATTTCCAGCGAATCCCGCTTGTAAATTTTGGTGACGTTTTGAACTTCGACAAGTGACATAGGATTTTGAGATTTGTGAACGATGATAGTAAAAAATTGGCTTTGTCGGTGACCGTCACCTCCAAGGTGACGGTCACCTTTCTTATTTTTCTGTTGTAATCTTTGTTCCGGTCTTCATTGATTCTGTCGGATGCAGCACAACTTTATCTCCGTTAACGATACCGTGTTTTACTTCAATTCTGTTTCCGAGAACTTCGCCGAGCGTCACCGTGGTTTCGGTAACGCTGTTGTCTTTTACCACAAAGACGACCTTCTGTCCGTTTCGTGTTACAACAGCAGAAGCCGGAACGGTGAGTTTCGGCGAAGCATTATTTCCTGCGTTGTTCTTTGAAGCATGGAGGAAATTTACTTTCGCCCTCATTTCCGGAAGGACGCGCTCATCCAGTTTATTAAATCGTACTTTTGTCAACACGGTTGCTTTTGCGCGATCTGCCGTCGGAACGATTTTATTTACATAACCGGTATAGCGCAGTTCGGGGTACGCATCAAGCGTGATTTCACACGGTTGCCCTTCCCTGATTTTTTCAATATTCGATTCTGATACATCGGCTTCCACTTCAAGCGAATTCATATCGGCTATTGTTACTATTGCGCCGCGTGAACCTGCTGCTGCACCAAAAGGCGTAATCACTTCACCGACATTGGCATTCTTCGTCAGCACTACGCCGTCAAACGGTGCGCGGATGAATGTATTTTCAACCTGCACTTCCGCAGAGCGGATATTTGCTTCAGCAAATTTTATTGACGCTTCCGCCGACGCAATACCGGCAACGGCTCTGCGGTACCGTGCATTGGCAGCATCATATTCTGCTTTGGAAATCGAACCTTGTTCAAACAGCGCTTTCTGTCTGTCGAAATTATTTTTTGCATCATCAAATTCTGCTTTTGCCTGTTCGAGTCCGGAAAGCGCAAGAGAGTAATTTGCTTTTGCCTGTCCGAGCGCCGCCTCAACATCACTACTTTCGATGCGGCCGATAATGTCCCCCTTTTTCACGCGGTCGCCCTCAATAACGCCGAGATATTCAAGTCGTCCCGTTCCTTTTGAAGCGACAGCGGCTTTACGCTGTGCTACAACGTATCCGCTGGCAGTTAATACTGCGCTTTCCTGCGCTTGTGTTGTAAGCGTTGCGGTTCCTACTTCAACGTATTCAGCAGACGAAGTGGAAGCAAACAGGACAATTGCTGCAAGAGCAAGAATCAATACACCGATTGAAGAGACTACAATGATTTTTTTCTTTACATCGTTGTGAAGGGACGGAGGTTCGTTTCGATCTATTTTTAAGAATGATAAATCTGTGTGTTTATTATCCATTGTCAACCCTTTTCATACCCAGTGCTACGAAGGGATTATGTATTGGTTTCTTAATATCCCAAAAAAGAGCGCAAAGTCCAAATTGATGTCTAAAAACAAAAAAGATGTTTGTTCAAAAACCGGGATAACTTACTAAAAAAACAAACTGTGAGGATATTGTATTCGGTGAACGGCGGTAAAATCTGGACGAGTAGAACATTTGAATTTATTTCTGAGGAAAGAACAGTCCCAATCCCTCCAGCATACGTAACATTTTTTCTGCCACAAAGCGGTTTCCCCGTTCATTCAGGTGAACACCATCGTACGTTAAAATGTCTTTTTCAGCATTTATTGGATTATGGGTAGAGAGATAGGAAAGGAACTCTTTTCTCAAGTCGAGAAGAGAAATCTGTTGTTCACGCGCAACACCACGGCTGATGTCGGCATATTCGTCCAACATGGCATCCCAACGGTTTGTTCCATCAACTTTTTCACCCACAACGCTTGGCGTACAAAGAATGACTTGCGCTCCACCCGATTGAATTTCTTCCACAATGTCAGTTAGAATTTTTTTGAATTGATCTTTCGGTGTGCCGGAAAGTCCGCGTGAGGCGAATTGATAATGCCACACATCGTTGATGCCGATGTAGATAATGACGATGCTGGGATGTTTCGATACTATGTCATGCTTCAATCGTTTTTGTAAATCGGTTACCTTGTTTCCGCTCACTCCGGCGCCGATCACTTCGTACTGCGCTCCGAG